>JAYRQX010000040.1:0-6882 GCA_041910415.1 Acetobacteraceae bacterium
ACATCCTCGACGCTGCGCACGCCGCCGCCGACCGTCAGCGGGATGAAGACCTGCGCGGCGGTGCGGGAGACCACGTCGTAGATCGTGTCGCGGTTCTCATGCGACGCCGTGATGTCGAGGAAGGTGATCTCGTCCGCGCCCTCGGCATCGTAGGTGCGCGCCTGGTCCACGGGGTCGCCCGCATCCTTCAGCGCGACGAAGTTCACGCCCTTCACGACGCGGCCGTCCTTGACGTCGAGGCAGGGAATGACGCGGAGGGCGAGCACGGTGCGGGCGGTTTCCTGGGCTGGTGGACGAGAGGGAGACCGCGGTTAGGGCCGCGGCGCCCCCTTGTCCAGGGTCTTGCCGACCTCAACGGTTGGCGGCGTCCGTGTTCGTTCGCCCGCCGCGCAGCGCATCCAGCCCGATCGGCCCGCCGCCGGCGACCGCGATGTAGAGGAAGACGAAGCAGAACAGATACGCCGCCTCGCCCCCATTGCCGATCGGCGCGATGCCGCGCGGGAAGTGGCCGATGAAATAGGCGAAGGCCATGAGCCCCGAGAGCACGAAGGCCACGGGCCGGGTGAAGAGGCCGACGATCAGCAGCGCGCCGCCCAGCAGCTCGAAGACGCCGGCGATCCAGGGCAGGCTCATCATGGCCGGTCCCGCCCGGCCGAGTTCGGGAAAGCCGAGCATCTTCGCCGTCCCGTGGGAGACGAAGGTCAGCGCCGTGGCGATGCGCAGAACGCTCAGCATCAGGGGCGAGAGGAAAGCGAGCGTGCGTTGCATCGACGCGAGGGTCCTTCGGTTTCCGGGCGTGGCCGCGTCCGGCGCGATCACACCGCGCGGTGCATCACGCCCCAGCAGGCCTCCATCGTGCACGCCGGGGAGCGGAAGCGGAAGGCGTCGCGGCCGAGGATCTCGATCGCGAAGGTGTCGGTGCCGGTCTGCGGCGGCGGCATGGCCGGGCGCGGCGCCACCTCGTAGCGGAACCAGCGGAGCTGCAGCAGGCCGGGCTGCGCGGACCAGGTGCCCGCATCGTAGACCATGCCCGAATACGCCTCGGGCCGGTAGGTCCGCTGGTAGGTGCCGTCGCGGCCGAGGAGAAGATCGATCACCGCCGTCCCGCGCACGGGATCGGCGACGCGCCCCCGCCAGGCGCCGACCAGGCCGGCGGCCTCGGGCTGCGCGCGGGCCGGTCGCGCCGCAAGGGCGCCCAGGAGCGGGGCGAGGAAACGACGACGCATGGCATCCGCACCGATCGGCGCGCCAGGAAGCCATGCGGGGCCGCGGCCCCGCAACGGAAGGTTCAGGCGACCAGCCCCGCCGCGACCTGCAGCGCCTCTTCCGGATCGATCCGCCCGTCATAGAGCGCGCGGCCGATGATCACGCCCTCGATCCCGCGCGCGCCGCGCAGCAGCCGGATGTCGTCGATCGAGGCGACGCCGCCCGAGGCGATGACGGGAATGCGCACGGCCTGCACGAGCGCCGCGGTCGCCTCGACATTCACGCCCGCCAGCATGCCGTCGCGCGCGATGTCGGTGTAGATCACCGCCGCCGCCCCGGCATCCTCGAACCGCTTCGCGAGATCGATTGCGGTGACATCGGATGTCTCGGCCCAGCCTTCGGTCGCGACCATGCCGTCGCGCGCGTCGATGCCGAGCGCGACGCGGCCGGGGAAGATGCGGCAGGCCTCCCGCGTGAAGGCCGGATCCTTCACCGCCGCGCTGCCGAGGATGATGCGCGCGACGCCCTCGGCGAGCCAGGATTCCGCGACGCGCAGATCCCGGATGCCGCCGCCGAGCTGCACGGGAATGTCAGGCACCGCGGCAAGGATGGCACCGACCGCCCTGGCATTCGCGGGCCGGCCGGCGAAGGCGCCGTCGAGATCGACCACATGGATCCAGCCGAAGCCCGCATCGGCGAAATCCTCCGCCTGCACGCCGGGATCCTCGGCATAGACCGTCGCCTCGGCCATCGCGCCGCGCTTCAGCCGCACCACCTGGCCGCCCTTGAGGTCGATCGCGGGGTAGAGCGTCAGGCCCATCGTGGTCTCAGCCCTGGCGTTCGATGAGCTCGCCGGTCGCGCGCCCGCGCCCGGGTTCGAGCAGCTTGCAGTAGTAGTGTCCGGCGACCGTCTGGCCCTGCGCGCGGGCGTAGTAGGGATGCGTGCCCCAGCGCTCATAGCCGAGGCTCTCGAACAGCGCGATGGCGGTCACCTGGGTCTCCCGCACGTCGAGGTTCAGCACCCGGTGCCCGAGCGCGGCCGCGCGTTCCTCGACCCGCTCGACCAGCAGGCGCGCCAGGCCATGGCCGCGCGCATAGGGCGCGATATAGGCGTGGGTCAGCGTCGCCGCGAAGGCCTGCGCCTCGTTGTTGCGGGGCGGGCGGACCAGCAGCGCGGAGCCCACCACATGGCCATCCAGCCGCGCGATGAAGAGCTCGCGCTCGGGCACCAGCAGCACGCCGCGGAAATGGCGTTCCAGCGCCTGGCGGCCCTGGGGCTCCAGCCAGCCGAAGCCGCCGCCCTCGATGATCGCGGCGTCCGTCGCCTCGCACAGCTCGGCCATGTCGGCCTCGTTCAGCCGCGTGACATGCTCGACATGCAGCTGCCGTGCGCGGGGGGCGTCGAGCGGGGCGTTCACGGTTCCCACCTCAGGAAATTGGCCAGGATGGTCAGGCCGAGATGCTGGCTCTTCTCGACGTGGAATTGCGTGCCCGCGATGTTGCCGCGCGCGACCATGGCGACGACCGGCCCGCCATAGTCCGTGGTCGCGATCACGTCCTCGGCGTCGTGGTCGCTGAGCGCATAGGAATGCACGAAATAGGCATGCTCCCCGGGCGTCAGCCCATCGAGCAGCGGATGGCTGTCCGCTTCGAACAGCAGCCCGTTCCAGCCCATCTGCGGCAGCGGCAGCGCGCTGCCATCGGCCGCCCGCGGGTCCATCGGCGCGATGTCGCCGGGAATCCAGCCGAGGCCCGGCGTCTCCCCATGCTCCAGCCCGCGCGCGGCCAGCAGCTGCATGCCGACGCAGATGCCGAGGAAGGGGATGCCGGCGCCGCGCACGCGGTCCTCCAGCGTCTCGACCATGCCCGGCAGCGCATCGAGCCCGCGCCGGCAGGCCGCGAAGGCGCCCTGGCCGGGCAGGATGATCCGGTCCGCCTGCGCGACATCGGGAAACGCCGTCGTGACGGCGACGCGCACGGCGATGTCATGCCGCTCGGCCGTCGTCTCCACGGCACGCAGCACGGAGGCGAGGTTGCCCGAGCCCGGATCCACGATGACGACCTTGAGCGTCATGCCGAAAGCCCTGCAAGCGGTGGGCCAGCACCCGGCGCGCCGAACGCGATGTCCGGCTCCGCCTCCGCCAGCCGCAGCCAGGCCGCTTCCTCGTCCGGCGCCGCGACCACGCCCCTGAGCGCGAAGCCGCGGCGGCCGAGCGTCCAGCGCCGGAGTTCGCGCGCCTCCATCGCGACCAGGATCTGCACGGCGAGCGCCGCCCAGCCCGCCACCCGGTCCGGCAGCAGCAGGCCGATCGCGGCCAGCAGTGCAAGGTGGAGCAGCGCGACCAATCCCATCCGGTTCCACAGGAACCAGAGCGTCGGGATGAAACACGCCCCCCAGGAAAAGCCTTCCCGCACCAGAACCGGCTCCTGGCCGGCCCGGGCGTGCACCGTGTAGATGCGCATCCTCAGGCCTCCAGCACGCCCTTGGTCGAGGGGATCGCCCCCGCGGCGCGGGGATCGGGCTCGACCGCCGCGCGCAAGGCGCGGGCGAGCGCCTTGAAGCAGCCTTCCGCGACATGGTGCGCGTTGGTGCCGGCTTTCAGGACGACGTGCAGCGTGATGCCGGCATTGAAGGCGAACGCTCGAAAAAATTCCTCGAAGAGCTCGGTGTCCATCTCGCCCACCTTGTCGCGCGCGAAGGGCACCGACCAGGCGAGGAAGGGGCGGCCGGAAATGTCGATCGCGGCCTCGGCCAGTGCCTCGTCCATCGGCACCACGGCGTGGCCGTAGCGGCGGATGCCGCGCTTCTCGCCGAGCGCGCGGCGCACGGCCTGGCCGAGCACGATGCCGACATCCTCGGTCGTGTGGTGGAAGTCGATATGCAGGTCGCCCGTGGCCTTGATGGTCATGTCGATCATCGAATGGCGCGCGAGCGCCGTCAGCATGTGGTCGAGGAAGCCGATCCCGGTCGCGATCTCGGCCCGCCCCGTCCCATCCAGGTCGAGCGCGACGGCGATCGCCGTTTCGGCGGTCTCGCGGCTGATCTCGGCGCGGCGCGGCGGGGTGGACATGGGGCCTCTCTACGCCGGCGCGGGGGCGCGCCGCAACCAAAGCCATCACGGTTCCGTCAGACGGGCAGTTGCGCGCCGCGCCGCAACCGGCAGACTGCCGGTACAAGCAAGGAACCGGGACCCATGCCCAAGACGCAGATATTGTCCGACAGGATCGGCCGGCCGAGCGGCCATTTCTCCCACGCAACCGTCATCGAGGCGCGCGGGAAGCTCGTCTTCGTCTCCGGCATGCTCGCCAAGGGGACGGACGGGAAGATCGTGGGCGTCGGCGACATCACCGCCCAGACGCGCCAGGTCTGCGAGAACATCAAATCCGCCATGGAGGCCGCCGGCGGCACGCTGGCCGATGTCTGCCGCGTGGATGTCTTCGTCCGCAACATGGAACAGTTCGACGCCATCCATGCGGTGCGCCGGCAGTACTGGCCGGAGAACCCGCCGGCCTCGACCATGGTCGAGACGCCCAAGATGACGACGCCCGACGCGCTGATCGAAATCAGCGCCATCGCCGTGGTGCCGGATTGATGGTCCGCCTCGTTGTCGCCGCGCTGGCGGCGCTGCTGGCGCTCCCGGCGCAGGCGCAGGAATTCACCCGGCCGCTCTCCCTGATCGTCATCTTCCCGCCGGGGGGTGCGACCGACCTGCTGGCGCGCGCGGCCGCCCAGGCCATGGGGACGGAACTCGGCCAGACCGTCACGGTGCTGAACCGCGACGGCGGCGCCGGATCGGTCGGCGCGACGGCGATCGCCCAGGCGCGGCCGGATGGCTACACGATCGGTTTCGCGACCTCGACCGCGCTGGCGCTGCAGCCGGCGCTGCAGCCGCAACTGCCCTATCGGCTGGCGAGCTTCACGCCGATCTGCCAGACCTTCGAGCTCGTCTTCGCGCTGGCCGTCCCACCCGAAAGCCCCTACCGCACGGCGGCCGATCTCGCCGCCGCGGCGCGGGCGCAGCCGGGGGCACTCTCCTTCGGCGTGAACGGCACCGGCAGCGCGGCGCATCTCGCCATGGCCGAGTTCGTGCGCGCGGCGAATGTCCAGATGCTGCACGTGCCCTATCGCGGCGACGCGCCGGTGGTGCCGGCGCTGCGCAGCGGCGACATCGCCGCCGGCACCGTGGCGGCGAGCCTGGCCCAGGCGCAGGGCCTGCGCCTGCTCGGTATTTTCGGCAACACGCGCCACCCGCATCTGCCGGATGTGCCGACGCTGCCGGAACAGGGCTTCGCGGCGACGCAATCCGTCATCGGCGGCATCGTCGCCCCGGCCGGCATTCCGGACGCGGCGCGGTCCGCGCTGGAACGCGCCTGCGCCGCCGGCCTGCGATCCGAGACCTACCGCACCACCGCCGAGCGCCTGCGCGAACCCATCGCGTACCGGGACGGCCCAGCCTTCGGCACGGCGATCGCCACGGACACAGCCGCGAAGCAGGCACTGCTGGAGGCGCTGGGCATCCGACCCTGACCCGACTTCCCCTCCCCTGCGAAGCGGGGGAGGGCCAGGGTGGGGGCAGGGGCGAGCAAGAAACACCCCCCGTTGAGTCCCGCCCCCCGATGCCCCATCTACCCGCCCGACATGACCTCCACACAACATGACCCCCTGGGTTGGCACGGGACGACGATCCTGTGCGTCCGCAAAGACGGCCGCGTGGCCATGGCCGGTGACGGCCAGGTCTCGATCGGCCAGACCGTGGTGAAGGGCAATGCCCGCAAGGTGCGCCGCATTGCGCAGGGCAAGGTGCTCGCCGGCTTCGCCGGCGCCACCGCCGACGCCTTCACCCTCCTCGAACGCCTGGAAGCGAAGCTCGAACGCTTCCCGGACCAGCTCGAACGCGCCTGCGTCGAGCTCGCCAAGGACTGGCGGACGGACCGCTACCTCCGCCGCCTCGAAGCCCTGCTCGCGGTGGCCGATGCCAGGCGCTCGCTCCTGCTCACCGGCCAGGGCGACGTGCTGGAACCCGAGGATGCGATCATCGGCATCGGCTCGGGCGGCAATTACGCGCTCTCCGCCGCCCGCGCCCTGCTGCCGGTGGACGGCATCGACGCGGAGGAAATCTGCCGCCGTGCCATGAAGATCGCCGGCGACATTTGTGTTTATACCAACGGCAACATCATTCTGGAGACGCTCGACGCATGAGCGAGGCCGTGAACCTGTCCCCGCGCGAGATCGTCTCGGAGCTCGACCGCCACATCGTCGGCCAGCATGACGCCAAGCGCGCCGTCGCCATCGCGCTGCGCAACCGCTGGCGCCGCCAGCAGCTGCCCAACGGGCTGCGCGAGGAGGTGGTGCCGAAGAACATCCTGATGATCGGCCCGACGGGCTGCGGGAAAACAGAAATCGCGCGCCGCCTCGCGAAGCTCGCCAACGCGCCCTTCCTCAAGGTGGAAGCGACGAAGTTCACCGAGGTTGGCTATGTCGGCCGCGACGTGGAATCGATCGTACGCGACCTGGTCGAGGTCTCCATCACCATGATGCGCGAACAGGCGCGCAAGGGCGTGCAGGCCAAGGCGGAACTCGCCGCCGAGGAACGCCTGGTGACCGCGCTGGTGGGCGAAGGCGCATCCGGCGAAACGCGCATGAAGTTCCGCCGCATGCTGCGCGAGGGCCAGCTC
>JAYRQX010000041.1:0-3753 GCA_041910415.1 Acetobacteraceae bacterium
CAGGTAGATCACCGGCCGCGCCGGACCGTCTCCGAGCGCGGCGCCGATCGCCGCATCCAGCACATCCGGCCGCATCACCATCCCCGCGCCGCCGCCGAAGGGCGTATCGTCCACGCTGCGGTGGCGGTCGGTGGCGAAGCTGCGGATATCAAGCGCATCCAGCGCCCAGGCGCCGTCACGAAGCGCGCGCCCCGCGAGCGACAGGCCCAGCGGCCCCGGAAACATCTCCGGGAACAGCGTCAGCGCGGTCGCATGCCAGGTCATGCGGCATCCTCCTCACGCTGCGGCTGCACGAAGATTTCTGCCAGCGGCGCCACAACCACACGGCCCATGGCGATGTCCACCTGCGGCACGGCAGCCCTGGTGAAGGGCACCTCGGTCTCACGCCCATCCCGGACCAACACCAGGAAAGGGCCCGCGCCATGGTCCTCGACCGCCTTGACGGTGCCGGCGGGCTCCCCCGCCTCCGTCACCGCCGACAACCCGATGAGGTCGGTGAGATAAAACTCATCCTCCCCGGTCTGCGGCAGGCGGTCGCGCTCGACGAATAGCTTCGTGCCGGTCAGCCGCTGGGCGGCGTCCCGGTCGGCGATGCCCTCGACGGCAGCGATGCCGTCGCCCTTCCAGGTCACCACGAAACGGCGCGCACCGGTCGCGTCGGTGAGCGGCCCAAAGGACGCGATGGCCGCGGGCTCGCTGGTGAAGCTCTTCAGCTTCACCAGGCCCCGCACGCCATGCGGCCTGCCGATCTCACCCACGAGGATGCGCTTCCCGTCCATGTGGACCCGTCAGGTCAATGCATCAGGCCGCAGCGGCCGCCGCGGCGCGTTCCTGCGCCTTCTTCTTGGGCGCGGACTGCTTCGGCTGCTCGCGGAGCGCCGGCGCCTCGATGATGCCGGCCTTGCCGAGGAACTTCGCGACGCGATCGGTCGCGACGGCGCCCTGGCTCACCCAATGCGTGATGCGCTCGTTCTGCAGGCGGATGCGGTCCGCATGATCGGAGGGCAGCATCGGGTTGTAGGAGCCCACCTTCTCGATGAAGCGGCCATCGCGCGGCGAACGGCTGTCGGCCACCACGATGTGGTAGTAGGGGCGCTTCTTCGCACCGGCGCGGGCAAGGCGGATCTTGAGGCCCATCGGGCTGTCTCCTGTGGTCTAGAACGGTCGTCGGTTTCCGGCCCCGGGGAGAAGCGCGGCCAAGCCACCGCGCATCAGCCCCTTCTGGCCGATCTTGTTCATCCGCTTCATCATCGCGGACATGTCGTCGAACTGTTTGAGCAGCCGGTTCACTTCCTGAACCGTCGTGCCGCTGCCGACAGCGATGCGCTTCTTGCGCGACGCCTTGATGAGGTCGGGCGCCTTCCGCTCCCGCGGTGTCATGGAGGAAATGATCGCCCCCTGACGCTTCAGAATGGCCGTGTCGAGGTTCGCGTTTTCGATCTGCTGCTTGATCTTGCCGACGCCCGGCAGCATGCCGAGGATGCCGGAGAGCGAGCCCATCTTGCCGATCTGCTTCAGCTGCGACGCGTAGTCTTCCAGCGTGAACTGGCCCTTCTGCATCCGGGCCGCGAGCTTCTCGGCCTCGGCCTGGTCGATCGTCTCGGCGGCCTTCTCGACCAGCGAGACGATGTCGCCCATGCCCAGGATGCGCGACGCGATGCGGTCGGGATGGAAATCCTCGAGCGCATCGAGCTTCTCGCCGGCGCCGAGCAGCTTGATCGGCGCGCCGGTGACGGCCCGCATGGACAGCGCCGCACCGCCGCGCGCATCGCCATCGACGCGCGTCATGACGATGCCCGTGACGCCCACCTTGTCCTGGAAGGACTGGGCGGTGTTCACCGCGTCCTGGCCGGTCATGGCGTCCACGACCAGCAGCGTCTCGTGCGGCTTCGCAAACGCTTTGACTGCGGCGACTTCCGCCATCAGCGCTTCGTCGATGGCGAGGCGGCCGGCCGTGTCCAGGATGACCACGTCAAAAAGTTCGCGCCGCGCCAGATCCAGCGCACGCTCGGCGATCTGCAGCGGCGTCTGCCCGGCGATGATCGGGAGCGAGGCGACCTCGGCGCGCTGCGCGAGCTGTTCGAGTTGCAACTGCGCGGCGGGGCGGTGGACGTCTAGCGACGCCAGCAGCACCTTTTTCTTGTCGCGGCCCTTCAGCCGCAGCGCGATCTTACCCGAGGTCGTCGTCTTGCCGGAGCCCTGCAGGCCCACCATCAGGATCGGCACCGGCGCCGGCGCATTCAGGTCCAGGCCGCGCGGGCCTTCGTCGCCACCACCCAGCGCCTCGACCAGCGCGTCATTGACGATCTTGATGACCTGCTGGGCGGGGGAGACGGAGCGGATGACCTCCTGCCCCACCGCGCGCTCGCGCACCTTGTTGACGAGGTCGCGCACGACAGGCAACGCGACGTCGGCTTCCAGCAACGCCACGCGGACCTCGCGCAGCGCCTCGTTCACGTCGGTCTCGTTCAGTGCGCCGCGGCGGCGCAGCCGATCGAAAACCCCGTTCAGCTTGCTGGACAGTGCCTCGAACATCGCGGCTTGCCCGTTGTCCCTTCAACCCGTTGCGGACGCCCCAAAACCGAACGCGCCGCTGCGCGAGCCTTCGCGGAGCGGCGGAGCCAGCCCCATCAGGGGGCCGACAGACGGTTCAGGGCGAACCGGAGAGCGCGGCCTTTAGCGCCATGGGGCAACAGGGTCAAGGAAGTGCAGGGCCCCCTACCCCTTCCTCGGCCCGAGGCCCGGCCCGGGCCGCGAGCGCGAATGCGCGACCGCGCCCAGACCACCCGTCGCCCCGGCGCGTCAGTCCAAGGCGCGAAAGCCAAGCAACTGTCTTTTTTGGATCATGCGGATTCATAGGTTCTGTTGTCGCGCAGGAGAGCGTTGGCGAGGACGAGCAGCTTGCGCATGACGGCGACGATGGCGACCTTCGGCTTCTTGCCGGCCTGGCGGAGGCGGT
This sequence comes from Acetobacteraceae bacterium, assembly GCA_041910415.1. GTDB lineage: Bacteria > Pseudomonadota > Alphaproteobacteria > Acetobacterales > Acetobacteraceae > JAYRQX01. The sequence goes on from JAYRQX010000041.1 coordinate 2,960, forward strand.
CCCGGAAGGCAGCGAGCGGGGCATTGAAGCGCCCGGCAACCAGGGCGGCCATGTAGAGCGTGGCGCGGATGGCGGGCCTGCCGCCGTAGATCGATCGTGGTCCCTGCCGTCGGCCGGAGCTGTTGTCCATGGGTGCGACGCCGACCAGTGCGGCGATTTCGCGCCGGCTGAGCCGGCCGAGTTCCGGCAGGCCGGCGAGCAGGCTTGCGCACAGGACCGGCCCGACGCCCGGGATGGAGCGCAGGATCGCTGCCTTTCGGGCAAGGCTGGGCGAAGCGGCGATGGCGGCCTCGATGCGGTTATCAAGACGTGCGATGCGCATCTTCAGGGTGTTGAGCCGGAGCCGCGCATCGCGCCGCAGTTCGGCATCGCTCAGATGCTCGGTCTGGTTGGCGAGCGTTGTCTCGATGTCGATCAGCTGGCGGCGATAAGTGACGAGTTCAGCCAGGTGCGCGGCTTCGGGGTCCGGCTGGTGCAGCGCGCCGGGAATGGCGGCGGCATAGGCGGCGATGACGCGGACATCGAGGCGGTCGTTCTTGGCCCATTGGCCTTGCGCGCGGGCGAAGTGGCGCACGCGCCGCGGGTCGAGCAGGCGCAACGCGATGGCGTGGCCGAGGCAGGCGGCGATCAGCGCGCGTTCGTACCCGCCGCTCGCCTCGAGCACGACGACGCACTGCCCCGCCCTGGCGCGCCGGACCAGATCAGCATGGCCGGCCGGCGTGTTGGCGACGACGAAAGCCTCGGCACCGTCGCCGACGAAGCAGTCAAGCCTGTCCTTGCTGACATCGACGGCG
>JAYRQX010000042.1:0-10367 GCA_041910415.1 Acetobacteraceae bacterium
CGGCATGGGCCAGGCGCCGCGGCTCATCAGGACCGGCAAGGATGAGCCGTTCCCGCATATGTCAGAATCGCAGCGTCACATTGACTGCGGCATAGCGGCCGGGCTGCGCGTAGAGACCACGGAGCGGATTGGCCCCCGTCACGCCGGCCATGTCGGCGGAGAGGAAGTACTGCGTGTTCGTGACGTTGAAGAGGCCGAAGTTGATCGAGGCCTGGTTGCCGAGGTCGTAATTCGCAGCGAGGTCCAGCACCATGTAGGCGGGCGTCTGGTAGTAGGTCGGGTTGCTCACGCGCGTGTGGCGGAGGCCGCCCGTCAGGTTCGCTTCGGCGCCCAGGCCCCAGCCGCTGTCCCAGCGGATGCCGGCCGTGGCGCGGGCGGCGTCCACGCTGTCCACCGGCAGCTTGGTCTGGTTGTCGTAGCCATAGCCCCAGGCGGCGGAGCCGCGGGCGCGCCAGTTCGCGTTGATGCGCCATTCGCCGCGCGCCTCGACGCCGTAGATCGTGACGTTGCTGAGGTTCTGGTACTGGAAGACCTGCAGGCCCTGCGACACGCCGATGACGCGGGTGTCGATGAAGTTGTTGTAGGCGTTGTAGTAGGCCGAGACCTGGAAGAAGGAGCCGTCCGGCGTGCGGCCGCGCAGCCCCGCTTCGAAGCTGTTCACCGTTTCCGGCTGCAGGTTGAAGTTCGGCAGGATCGTGTAGCCGAAGGCCGGGTTGGTGAAGCCGAAATTGGCGGTGTCGTAGGGCGGCGCGCGGAAGCCGGCCGCATACTGGCCGTAGAGCGAGAAGGTCTCGTTCATCCGGTAGGTGAGGCCGAATTTGGGCGAGACCGCGGAATCGTTGATCGGGCGCACGTTGCCGGCCGCGGCCGAGATGGCGGAGCGGTAGAAGGCCGCGTCCGGATTGGGCGTCAGGTTGTACCAGTCGAAGCGAATGCCGGGGAAAATCGACAGCGCGCCGTAGCGGATCTCATCCTGGACGTAGAGGCCGGTCTGCTGCGTCGTGGTGTCCGGGAAGTTCTTGTTGGGGAAGGTCTCGCCGGCGATCGGGCTGATGAAGGCGCCGGTGGCGAGGTTGAGCTCGAAGCGGTCGCGCGGGCGTTCGGTCGCGGTGTTGACGTAGGAGGCGCCGTAGGTGAGCAGATGCTCCGCCCCCCAGGTGTTGAAGCGCGAGCTGAAGACGGCGTCGGTGCCGAGCTGCCTCTGCTCGAAGCTGAGCTCGGTCGCGCGGTAGCGGTTGGCGAGCCAGCCCGGGGGCACCGGGGCGGTCCGGCGGTACTGGTCCGTCTGCTCGCGCCGGTCGAGCGCGGTCCAGTAGCCGCGCAGCGTCATGGTGTCGATGAAGCCGAGCGGCTGCGTGCGGTTGTACTCGATGCTGCCCAGGCCGCGCATCGTCCGGTCGTTGCCGTCGCTGGTGATGACGGCCGTCGAACGCTCGCTGAGCAGGTTGGTCGAGACGTCGCGGCGGAAGACCTCTCCGGTCAGGCGGATGCGGTCGGCGTCCGAGATGTTCCAGACCATGCGGGCGAGCACGCTGGTGCTGCTGTAGTTCTGCGGGTTCGGCGTGATCGGGTAGTTCGGGACGACGTTCTGCCCGTTGCGCTGGGTGACGATGCCCAGCATGTCGATCGGGCCCGCGCGCACCGCGCCGGTCAGGGCCTCGTAGAAGGAACGATCCACGCCGGTGTAGCCCATGCGGAAGCTCGCATAGGTGTTCTGGCCGGGCGCCAGGTAGTCGCCGGGATCGCGCGTGACATAGGCGACGACGCCGCCGATGGCGTCCGAGCCATAGAGGGCCGAGGCAGGACCGCGCACGATCTCGACACGGCGGATGTTCTCCATGTCCACGAAGTCACGGGTGAAGGTGCCGGCGCCGATGTTCGATTCGGGGAAATCCGGAACGCGGATGCCGTCGGTCAGCACCAGCACGCGGTTGCCGCCGATGCCGCGGATGACGAAATTGCCGCCACCGGCACGCGACGGCGTGTTGCTGAAGGAAATGCCGGGCTCGTAGCGCGTGAGATCCTGCGGGCGCGTCATGTTCTCGCGCTCCATCTGCTCGCGGTCGATCACCGAGACGGTGGCCGGCGTCTGGCCGATGGTCAGTGGCGAGCGGGTCGCCGTGGTGGTCACGGCGCTGAGGCCCGTGACGGCGCCGCGGCCAGGGGAGACGACCTGGCCCGACGCGGCCTGCGGCGACGGTTCCGATGCGCCGGGCTCGGGGGGTGGCGTGGGGTCGGGCGTCTGCGCGGCGGCCGGGGCCACGGTGGCGGCGAGGACGGCGGCGATGCAGGGAAGGCGACGGTGTCGCGAGGAAACCATCCAGGTCACTCCGGAAGCGGCGGGGTGGGGCCTGGCTGGCTGGCCTGCGCGGGGCAGGCATCGGCTGGCTTGGCAGCGGGAAGAAGGAAGGGCGGCGGGCTACTTGGTCAGGATCAGCTTGTCGTTGCTGGTAATGCGCAGGCGGTAGACGACGCCGGCATGGAGAATCGCGACCTCCCGCGCCCCCCGGAACAGCTCTTCGCTCGCGAGGAGCGGGGGCTGCTGCGGCGGTCGTTCGAGGTCGGGGGGGGCTGCCATCATGCCGAGGCGCCGGCGGCGGCCGCTTCGTTCTCACGCAGGATGGAGAGGATGGTGCGGGTGCAGTTGGCGCATTGCGCGCCGCAGTTGCAGCCGGTGAAGACCTGGCTGGGGCGCGTCGCGCCGGCGGCGGCGAGCGCGCGGATCTGGCTGTCGGTCAGGGCATTGCAGAGGCAGATGTACACGGGCGGTCATGACTCCGAAGCCCGCCGGGATTGGCTTCCCGCACGGCGCAAGGTCATGGGTATCGCAACTGCGACTGACTCGCAATAGCAGAATTGCGACGCCGTAACCCCCGGGGTGAGAATCAAGGGGCCCGGTGCGGCAGGTCTGCCACGCCGGGCCCGTTCAGCCGCCTGGATGGGTGGGGGAGGGAAGGCAGGGCCGCGCGGCGCGGCCCCTGGGCAGGTCAGTCGCCGGTTTTCTCGCCCTGTTCGGGCGCCGGCGCGCTGTTGAGGAGGATGTAGCGCTCGATCCCGATCTGCCGGATGAGGTCGAATTGCGTATCGATGAAATCCTCGTGTTCCTCCTCGTCCGAGAGGATGCGGAGCAGCAGGTCGCGGGAGACGTAGTCCCGCACCGATTCGCAATAGGCGATGCCTTCGCGGAGATCGTCGAGCGCCTTTTCCTCGACCTTGCGGTCGGCTTCGAGGATTTCCTGCACCGACTGGCCCACCAGGACCTGGTTCATCCGCTGCACATTGGGCAGGCCGCCGAGGAAGAGAATGCGCTCGATCAGCCAGTCCGCGTGCCTCATCTCCTCGATCGATTCCTCGTATTCCTTCTTGCCGAGCTTGGTCACGCCCCAGTGACGGAGCGTGCGGGCATGCAGGAAATACTGGTTGATCGCCGTCAGCTCGTTGGTGAGCTGGGTGTTCAGGTGTTCGATGACCTTGGGATCGCGCAGCATGGGGGGGTTCCTTGGCGGGCGGTAGAACCGCATTTCGGGTTACCTGAGCGGACTCCGCAAGAGTTTAGCGAAGGCGCCACCGGGGTGCAGGCTGTCCGGCAGATCGGCCCCCGCGCGGTCACGGCAGCGGATAGGCGTCCAGGAAGGGGCGGTAGTCCGGCTCGACATCGACCTCCAGCGTCGCGAGCAGCCGCACCACGCCGCAGTAATAGGCGATGGTCACGACCAGGTCGGTCAGGCATTCATTGTCGAGATGCGGGCGCAGCGCGTCGAAGGTCGCGCGCGACATGCCGCCGGCGAACATCTCCCGCGCACCCAGCAGCACCAGCTTTGCCAGCGGTTCGAGCGTGCTGTGGCCGCCCGCGCTCTCGATGCCGATGGCGCGGATGTCGGCTTCCGAACAGCCGAACTCCAGGCCGATGCGGACATGGTGCGACCATTCATAGGGGCTGCGGGCCAGCCACCCCACCTGCATGATCGCCATCTGCCGGAGCCGCGGGTCCAGCCTGCTGCGGAAGCGGATGTACATGCCAAGGTCGGTGAAGGACCGCGCCGCGCCGGGGCTGTTCGCCATGACGCGGTTGAGCGTGATGTCGCGCGCAACGACATCGCGGTGTTCGGGCGGCAGGTCGTCCGGGCCGAGACAGGGCAGGCGCGCCATGGGTTCTCTCCTCAGACGATGCGGTAGAAGCGGGCGGCGGTGTCGTGGAACAGGGCGCTGCGCTCGTCCGGCGACCATGACGCGGTGATGCGCTTGAACGCGTTCCACATCACGCCGTAGCCGAAGCCCGCCTTGTCCACGGGAAAGTTGCTCTCGAACATGCACCGCGATGCGCCGAAAGCCTCGACGCAGGTCTCGACCATCGGGCGCCAGGCATCCGCGAGGTCCTGCGAGGAGGGCGGCCGCGCCCGCTCATGCATGCCCAGGCCGAAGAGCCGCATGCCGAGGCCGCCGACCTTCAGATGCACGTTCGGGCAGTGCGAGAGCTCGCGCAGCGCGGCGCTCCACGCCACGCGAACATGGCGCTGGCGCGCGGCGTAGGGACCTATGCCGATGGCGCCGCCGACATGGTTCAGCACGATGCGCGTCTCGGGGAACGCATCCGCCAGGTCGCGCAGTTCCGCGAGCTGCGTGTGGTACATCCACGCATCGAAGCTGAGGTCGAGCGGCGCGAGCTCGGCGAAGCCCGTGCGGAAATCGGGCGCCAGCAGCAGCATGGGCGGCGGGGTCGCGAGCGATCCGCGCGCGGCGGCATCCGGATGCCAGGCGGAGATGGAGCGGATGCCGCGGAACCGCCCTTCCCCCGCCGCGATCTGCGCTTCCAGCACGGGCCGGATCGCTGCCCCCGCGGAGAGATCGGCCGCGCCGACGATGGCCGCGGCAACGCGCGTGCCGCCGAGCGATTCAGCCCGTCCGGCGCTGGCGGCGACGAACTCCGTCTCCCCGAGCGGATGGTAGAGCGGGTCGCCCTCGCTGCGATAATGCGTGTCGCATTCGATGAAGACGCTGGCGCGGATGGCGTGGCCCGATGCGACGTCGGCCAGATAATCGTCGAGCAGATAGGTCCCGCGCGGTGGACCCCAGAGGTGATGGTGTGCGTCGATGATCGGGAGCGCCGGTTCCAGCGCCTCTTCCCGGTGCAGGGCGAGCCATTCGGGGCGCACCGGCGGATGACGCGCCGGGGCGGCGTGCGCGGCGTTGTTCAGGGCGTCCTCCTTGTCCTGCCCGGTTGGGGGGCAGTCTGTCGACACTACCCGCGAAGCACCAGTGCCGGAAGCGCGGCACGGACGCCGCTGGTGATTGACAGCCTTCGTTCGGCTCCGCCTAACTGTCGACAGAGAGGAACCGCCATGAATCGCATCCCGGCAGGCCCCCGATGACCACGCTTCGCCTGCACGGCCGCATGGAGGGCAGTGGCTCGCTGACCGTGCTGCTGCATCCCGTGGGCCTCGATGGCAGTTTCTGGGGCGGGTTGCCGGCCGCGCTGGCGGCGAAACGGCGGGTGCTGAGCCTGGACCTCGCCGGCCATGGCCGGTCGCCGGCGGTCGCGCGACCGCGGCCGATCGAAGCCTATGCCGACGACGTCGCCGCGGCGATCCGCGACGCCGGCGGGCCTGCCGCCGTGGTCGGCCTGTCCTTCGGCGGCATGGTCGCGCAGATGGTCGCGATCCGGCATCCGGACCTGGTCTCCGCCCTGGTGCCCTGCGGCTGCGGCGGCACTTTTGGCGACACCATCCGTCCCGTGCTGCGGGAGCGCGGCCTGGCCGCGGAGCGCGACGGCATGCAGGCGGTGCTGGAGACGACCATCGAGCGATGGTTCACCCCGGAATTCCGCGCGGATGCGAAGGTGGACCGCGTGCGGCAGCGCTTGCTGGCCGACGATGTGGCCGGCTGGTCCGCGGGCTGGCATGCGATTGCCGGACTGGACGCGACGCCGCGTCTTGGCGCGCTGCGCATGCCGGTGCTGGCGATTGCCGGCGAGAGGGATGTCGCGACCCCGCCCGTCGCGACCGAGGCGACCATCGCCAACGCCATCGCGGGCGCGCGCCTGACCGTGCTGCCAGGCGCGCCGCACATGATGCAGATCGAAACCGAGGCCGCGTTCACCGAAGCCGTCGCGGGCTTCCTGCTGGCCCCGTGACCGCGCTGCTGCACCACCGCCTGACCGGGCGCCCGCCAGGCGAGGCGCCCACGCTGCTGCTGATTCACCCGATGGGCGCGGCGCTGGATTTCTGGGATGCCTGCTTGCCGGCGTGGGAGCCGCATTGCGCCTGCCTGGCGATGGACCTGCGTTCCGCCGGCGCCTCCCCGCGCGGCGCGGCGCCCGGGCTCGCGGCGCATGTCGCGGATCTGCAGGCGCTGCGCGCTTCGTTGGGTATCGCACGTGTCATCCCCATTGCCTGCGCGGTCGGCACCATGGTCGCCGCGGCCTATGCCGCGCGCCATCCGGACCGCGTCGCGGCAATGGTGCTGTCCAACCCGACGCCCGCGACATCCGACGCCGCGCGTGCCATGCTGAACGCGCGCGCGCAGGCCGTGCGTGCCGGCGGCATGGCCGCGATCCTGCCCGCCGCCGTGGACCGTCCCTTCGAAGCGCAGCCGCGCGATGCGCGTCATGCCGCGTATAGGGCCGCCTTCGCCGCGCAGGATGCCGCCGCATACGCCGAAGCGGTGGACGGTTTCGCGACCGCCGATGCGCGTGCCGACCTGCCGCTGGTCCGCTGTCCCACGCTGCTCGTTCCCGCCGCGCACGACCTGCTGCTGCCGCCCGCGCTTGCGGACGAGGTGCGGTGCCTGATGCCGCCCGGTCTCGCCCGCATCGAGTGCGACCCGGACGGCGCGCATTTCCTGCCCTACCAGCGCCCGCAGTCCTTCGCGGACCGCGCGCTCGGCTTCATCCGATCCTGCCCCGGAGCATCCTGACCATGGCGAACAAAGGCTTCCTGCTCGTCTTCATGCACCCGCCGATGGCGTTCGAGGAGGAGTTCAACGCCTGGTACGACACCGAGCACATCCCGGAGCGGCTTTCCGTCCCCGGAATCCTCACGGGACTCCGCTACATGAATGTGAGTGGCGGCACGCCGCGCTACCTGGCGATGTACGACCTGGAGCATGCGTCGGTCATGGACAGCCCCGCCTATCTCCGCGTGGCGCACGATAATTCCAGCCCTTGGACCAAGCGCGTCACGGCGCGCGCGCGCGTGCAGCGCTTCGCGGGCGAGCAGGTCTATCCCGGAACTCTCGTCACCGGCCGCCCGGCGCGGGTGCAGGTGGTCCGCTTCCGCGGCCTGGACCGGGCGGGTATCGGGGCCGCGACGGCGGGGCTTCGCGCATCCTATGAAGGGCGGGCGGAGGTGAGCCAGCTTCGCGTCCTCGTCCACGACAACGGGGCGGCGGGTCACGACGTCTGCGGCTTCATCGAGGCGCCTGCGCCGCTTCCCGACGCGATCGATGTGGCTGCCTTCGGCAAGGCCGCGTCCTGCATCGACCTCGTCGCGCAGTATTCTTCCTTCTGAATTTTGTATCGGCCGGCGGTCCCGGCTAGAGCGTCAAGCAGCAGCAAGGAAGCGATTGCGCCGTGAGCAGGCCGATGCCGAACGTTGCGCGATTCCAGGCCATCATCCGCCGTGTCCTCGCGCGCGGGGACGAAGGCGCTTCGCTCGTCATCGACATTGCCTGCACCGTGGGCGCGGACATCCTCGACGGCAAGCTGCGGCCGGGCAGCGATCTCAATTCGGTCGATCTCGCGGCACGCTTCAGCACCAGCCGCACGCCGGTGCGCGAGGCCCTGGTGATGCTGGAAAAGGAAGGTCTGGTGGAAATCCCGCCGCGACGCCGCCCGCGCGTGGCCGACCACAGCCGCGACGAGATCCGCGAGATCTACCGCGTACGTGCCGCCATGCTGGGGCTGGTCGCCAGCGAGGCAAGCGAGCATGCGAGCGCGGAGGAACTCGCCGAACTCCGCACCATCGTCACCGCCATGGAGCACGCCGCGAGCACGGGCGATCGCGATGGCTACTACTGGGGCAATGTCCGCTTCCATGAGCGCTTCGCCGAGCTTTCCGGCAACCGCACGCTGCTGCGGCTGCTGGATTCCCTGGTGCTCCGCAGCCTGCGCTTCCGCCGCTTGACGCTGGCGAATCCCGAACGCGTGCGGCGCTCGATCGCCGATCATTCGCGCCTCGTCAGCGCGCTCGAGGACCGCGACCCGGCCTTGGCCACGGCCTTGGCCAGCGCCAATGTCCTCGGCGCGCTGCGCAGCCTGGAGGCGATGCTCGACCAGGAGGACGCGGAGCCGCCGGCACCGCGCGCAGTCAGCCGAGCGTGATGTTCGCGGTGCGGATGACCTGGGTCACGATCTCCCGCGTCCGGCTGATCCATGCGGTGAAATCGGCCGTGCTGTTCGCCACCAGCACGGTGCCGAGCGGGGCCATGCGTGCCTGCACGGTCTCGTCCCGCGCCGCCGCGGCGACGGCTTCCTGCAGCCGCGGCAGGATGGCGGTCGGCGCGCCGGCGGGGGCGAACAGGCCGTTCCAGTCGTCCATGTCGAAGCCCGGGAAGCCGCTTTCGGCGAGCGTCGGCACGCCGGGATAGGCGGGGCTGCGTTCGCTGCTGGTCATGGCGAGCGCGCGGGCGCGGCCGGCCTGGATGGGCCCGCGGGCGGTGGAACTGGTCAGGATCATGCTGTCGATCTGCCCGCCCGCAATGTCGCGCGCCGCATCGGCGCCGCCGCGATAGGGAGCGTGGACGAATTGCAGCCCCGCGCGTTGTTCGAGCAGCGCCATGGCCAGGTGCCCGGACCCTGCCGCCGGCGGCGTGCCGCAGGAGATCCGGCCCGGCCGCGCGCGGACGTGGTCGATGAACTCGTGGATGGTGCGCACGGGCAGGTCCGCCTTCACCGCGACCACCTGCGGGAAGCGCGCCGTCATCGTCACCGGCACGAAGGAGGACGCGTAGTCGAACGGCAGGTCGCGCAGCAGCAGTGGGTTGGTAATCTGGTTCATCGCGTCGATCAGGTAGGAATAGCCGTCGCGCGGCGCGTTCAGCACCGACGTCGCGGCCACCACCGCATTGCCGCCCGTACGGTTCTCGACCACCACGTTCTGGCCGAGCAATTCGGTCAGCTTCGCCGCCAGGGGACGCAGCGCGCTGTCGCCGCCGCCGCCCGCGGTGAACGGAATGACCATGCGGATGGGCCGGTTGGGCCAGTCCGATTGCGCGCGTGCCACGAAGGGCACGGCAAGACCGAGGACCAGGGCAGTGCGACGCGTGACGGTCATGGTGGTATCCTCCTCCCGGCTCCCGGACGGTCTCAGCCGATGGCGCCGTCCTTGCGGAGCGTTGCGATCTCCGCCTCGCCATAGCCGGCGGCGCGAAGCAGTTCGTCGGTGTGCTCGCCCTTGTCAGGCGCGCTCGTGCGGATGCGCGCCTCGCTGGCGGACAGCGTCAGTGGCGCGCCGAGCAGGCTGATCGCGCCGAGGCGCGGATGCTGCGCGGTCTGCACGACGCCGCTCCGCCGCACCTGCGGGTCGGCGAAGACCTGATCGATGGCGTTGATCGGTCCGCAGGCGATGCCGGCCTCGTTCAGCAACGCGACCCAATGCGCGACCGGCCTCGTGCGCGTGACCGCCGACAGCGCCTCGTTGAAGACGGGACGGTTGGCGAGGCGCTCGTCGGCGGTGGCGAAGCGCGGGTCGGTGAGCAGATGCGGCGCCGCGATCGCCTCGCACAGCCTGTGATACTGGCCCTGGCCGGAGGCCCCGATCAGGATCTCGCCGTCCGACGCCGGATAGACGCCCATGGGCGTGGTGTAGGGATGGTCGTTGCCGCTCTGGCGATAGACCTTGCCGTCCATCAGCCAGGCGGTCGCCTGGAAGTCCAGCATCGCGACCTGCGCCTGCAGCAGCGAGGTCCTCACCCATTGCCCCTTGCCCGTCGTCTCGCGGTCGAAGAGGGCCACGAGGATGCCGATGGCGCAGAACAGCCCCGACGACAGATCGGCGAGCGGGATACCGGCCCGCACCGGCCCCTGCCCGGGCAGGCCGGTCACCGACATCATGCCGCCCATCGCCTGCGCGATCAGGTCGAAGCCGGGGCGCGTCGCGTAGGGGCCGTCCTCACCGAAGCCGGAGATCGAGGCATAGACGAGCCGCGGGTTCACAGCGCGCAGGCTCTCATAGTCCACGCCGAGGCGGTGCTTCACGTCGGGCCGGTAGTTCTCGACAATGACGTCCGCTGTTTCGGCCAGGCGCTTCAGCACGGCGACGCCGGTGGGCGTCTTCAGGTCGAGGACGATCGACTTCTTGTTCCGGTGCAGGTTCTGGAAATCGGACCCGTCACGCGACCCCGTCATGTCGTCCTCGGCCGGGCCTTCCACC
>JAYRQX010000043.1:0-2095 GCA_041910415.1 Acetobacteraceae bacterium
AACGCCGCTCGGGCTGACGGCCGGGCCGCTCAAGCCCATGCTGGATGGGGCTTTTGGCCCGCTGGGCTACAGCGGCAAGGGCGGGTCGGGCGTGTTCACGCTGCGCCGGCGCACGGCGGCCAACACGGCGGTGATCCTGGAACTGGATGTCGGCACCTGGAGCCACAGCTATACGGGGAGCTGGGGCGTGCATGGCCTCGACTTCGGAGGCATGCTGCCGCTGCCGCCGACGACGGCGGGCCATCCGCGCATGCAGTACCCGATCGGCGACGCGGCACAGTGGCGGCGGATCGTGGAGAACATCGCGGCACTGGTCGCCGAATACGACCGCAGCGTGCTGCCGGAGGTGGAGGCGGCGGCGGGACCTTCGCCGGACTGGTTCAATCCCTGAACCGGGCGAGCCAGACCGTGTGGCCGCCGCAATCCGGATCGTCAGCGCGATGGTCCAGCATGGCGAAGCCGTGGGCGGCGAACAGCGAGCGGTACTCCTCCGGCGCCAGGCTGGCATGAAACAGAGGCTCACCCTCGAACGTGCCCATGGCGATGCCGTGCGCGGGACCGCTCGTGAACATCAGCGGCGCGCCGTGCGCGGCGTGATGGGCGAAGATCGGAAACATTGCACGCTGATCGTCCTGGAAGAGATGGAAGAAGCTGTCCCAGGCGAGGATTCCGGCGAAGCGGCGGCTGAGCGAAAGGCCACGCATGTCCGCGGCGATCCACTCCTGGGCAGGGAAGCGATCACGGCATAGGGCGATCAGCGTTGGCGCGGAGTCGACGCCGGTGACGGCAAAGCCGCGTTCGATCAGATGCTTCGCGATCGGCTCGCCCATGCCGCAGCCGAGATCGAGTATCGCGGCGCCGGGTGCGACAGGGAGGAGGAAGCGCGCGAGCCAGTCGCGTTCCATGAGCACGCGCCCGCGCAGCCGGTCGAAGGCGCGGGCATGGCGCTCGTAAAGGCGCGGGATGCGGGCGGCGAGATCGTTCAGGCCGGGCGCACCAGCACGTGGCGTTTGCGGCCTAGCGAGAGCTTCGCCGCGCCATCGCGCAGATCGCCTGAAGTCACGCGGGCCGTCGCATCCGTCACCGGCGCGTCGTTCAGCCGCACGCCGTTCTGCGCGATCAGCCGCCGTGCCTCGCCTTTGCTGGCAACCAAGCCTGCGGCGGCCAGCAGGTCCACGACCGTCGCGGGCAGCGCGTGGCTGATGGAGGGCAGCGTCTCCGCCGCCTCGCCCTGTTCGAAGGCGCGGCGCGCCGTCTCGGCCGCCGTCTCCGCGGCGTCGCGCCCATGCAGCAGCGCCGTGGCCTCTGTCGCCAACACCTTCTTCGCGTCGTTGATCTCGGCACCGTGCAGCGCGCCCAGGCGCCTGACCTCCCCCATCGGCAGATCGGTGAAGAGCGCGAGGAAGCGCCCGACATCGCCGTCCTCGGCGTTGCGCCAGAACTGCCAGTAATCGTAGGGCGCGAGCCGGTCCGGGTTCAGCCACACCGCGCCCGCCGCCGTCTTGCCCATCTTGGCGCCCGATGCGGTCGTCAGCAGCGGCGTCGTCAGGCCGAAGGCTTCCGCGCCCGCCATGCGGCGCACCAGATCGGCGCCCATGACGATGTTGCCCCACTGGTCGGACCCGCCCATCTGCAGCGTGACGCCTTCCCGCCGGTAGAGCTCGAGGAAGTCGTAGCTCTGCAAGAGCATGTAGTTGAATTCGAGGAAGCTCAGCGGCTGGTCGCGCTCCAGCCTGAGCCGCACGCTGTCCATGGTCAACATGCGGTTGACGCTGAAATGCCGCCCGACATCGCGCAGAAAGGGAATGTAGCGGAGCTGGTCCAGCCACTCCGCATTGTCGAGCATGGTCGCGCGGCCCGGTGCGAAATCGAGGAAGGAATCGAACGAGCGCCGGATCCCGGCCTTGTTCGCCTCGATGATCTCCTCGGTCAGCAGTTGCCGCGCCTCGTCCTTGCCCGAGGGGTCGCCGACCTTGGTCGTGCCGCCACCGATCAGCGCCACGGGACGGTTCCCGGTGCGCTGGAACAGGCGCAGCAACATGATGGAGAGCAGGTGCCCGACATGCAGGCTGTCGGCGGTGACGTCGAAGCCGAT
>JAYRQX010000044.1:0-2601 GCA_041910415.1 Acetobacteraceae bacterium
TCGCAGGCAGCGAGGCCGAGGCTCGAGAGAAGGACCAGGGGTCCCATCCAGAATCGATGACGCATGGGTGCACATCCTGAGAATGCGAATCGGGCGGGGGGCGATCCACCATGCCCCAGCCGCCGCGTCGCCGCCATGCGTGATGGATGCATCCCTGCCCTGTCCTCCCGGAATCCCTTGAGACCGTGGTAAAGGCGGGCAACCCGGGACGCCCAAGCGAGACGCCGCCAGATGGATTTCGACCTCACCCCCGAGCAGGAGGCGATCCGCGCCTCCGTCGCCGCCCTCTGCGAAGGCTTCGGCGCGGAGTACTGGCTCGCCCAGGACCGCGCCCATGAATTCCCGCACGCCTTCCACAAGGCGGTGGCGGAAGCCGGCTTCCTCGGCATCTGCATCCCGGAGGCCTATGGCGGCGCCGGCCTCGGCATCACCGAAGCCGCGATCATGATGGAGACGATCGCCGCCTCCGGCGCCGGCCTCTCCGGCGCCAGCGCCATCCACATGAACATTTTTGGCCTCAACCCCGTCGTCGTCTTCGGCACCAGCGAACAGAAAAAGCGCTTCCTGCCGCCGCTCGTGCGCGGCGAGGAGAAGGCCTGCTTCGGCGTAACGGAACCCACCACCGGCCTCGACACCACGCGGCTCAAGACGCGGGCCGAGAAGCGCGGCGACCGCTACATCGTCAACGGACAGAAAGTCTGGATCAGCACGGCGCAGGTCGCCGACCGCATCCTGCTGCTGGCGCGCACCACGCCCATCGAGCAGACGCCCAACCCCGCCCATGGCCTCTCGCTCTTCTACACGAAGCTCGACCGCAGCCGCTGCGCGGTGCGCGAGATCGAGAAGATGGGCCGCGCCGCCGTGGACTCGAACGAGATCTTCTTCAGCGACTACGAGGTGCCCGCCGAGGATCTGATCGGCGAGGAAGGCAAGGGATTCAGGCACATCCTGCACGGCATGAACCCCGAACGCGTGCTGATCGCGGCCGAAGCGGTCGGCCTTGGCCGCGCCGCGCTGAACCGCGCGGCGGAATATGCGCGGGAACGCGTCGTGTTCGGAAGGCCGATCGGCCAGAACCAGGCCGTGCAGCATCCTCTGGCGAAGGACTGGATGGCGCTGGAAGCCGCCTGGCTCATGGTGATGCAGGCCGCCTGGCGTTATGACCGCGGCCTCGATTGCGGCGCGCAGGCGAACGCGGCCAAGTTCCTCGCGGCGGAAGCGGGCATGCAGGCCGCGAAGGATGCGGTGATGACCCATGGCGGCTTCGGCTATGCGCGCGAATACCATGTGGAGCGCTACTTCCGGGAGATGATGATCCCCTGGATCGCGCCCATCGCGCCCAACCTGATCTGCTCCTACATCGCCGAGAAGGTGCTCGGCCTGCCGAAGTCGTACTAGGACTTCTTCGGCGCGTTCAGCGCCGCGGCTTCCCGCACCAGCGCCTTGAAGGCCGCCGCGTCGATCTCCTCGCCCTCGCGGATGTCGATGGCGCGGCGCGCATTGCCCTCCAGGCTCGCATTGAACAGCCGCGCGGGGTCGGCGAGCCTCGCGCCCTTGGCGAAGGTCAGCTTCACGACCGCCTTGTAGGTCTCGCCCGTGCAGACGATGCCGCCACGCGCGTACCAGGTCGGCACACCCCGCCACTTCCATTCCTCGACCACATCGGGCAGCGCGTCCCGGATCAGCGCGCGCATCCGCGCGAGCGTCGCGCCGCGCCAGTCGCCGAGTTCAGCGATCCGGCCATCGATCAACTGCGACGGCGTGGCCATCACGTCAGCTCCCCGAACAGCCGGTAGCGCTGGGTACGGATGGTCTCGGCATCCGCGCCGAGTTCCGGCAGCTTGCGGAAGGCGGCGATCGCGTTCTTGAAGCGCCGGCACTGGCGCTCCGCCTCGCACAGCCCGACCCAGGCGCGCAGGTGGTGCGGGCCGGCCGCGATGGCGCGCTCGAACATCGCGCAGGCGGTCTCGGGATCGTTCACCGCCAGCAGCATGTGGCCGTAGCGGTCGAGCACATCGGCATTCCCGGGCATCGCCTCGGTGGCTTCGCGCGCCGCCGCCAGGGCCTCCGCGATCCGCTGGCTGTCGAAGAAGGCCGCGCTGTGCAGCAGCCGGAGGTCGGCGGAATCCGGCAGGCTCGCGATCGCCCGGCGCAGCAGCGCGTCGCCTTCCTCCTGCGCGCCGCAGCGGACCAGCAGGTAGCCGATATGGGCGAGCATGGCGGGCGGCGGCGCGGCATCGTCGGCCAGCGCCATGCGCGCGTGCTCCATGCACTCCGCCGGCCGGTCGGCGCGGAACAGCGCCTCGGCATAGCGCATGCGCGCATAGGCCGGCGCGGCGCCCGAGGCGAGGGCGAGGTCGAGATAGCCCAGCGCCTCCTCGTAATGCCCGCCATCGATCAGCAGGTGGCCGAGCCAGGCCTGCAGCACGGGGTCGCCCGGGAAGCGGTCCACGCCCTGGCGCGCGATGACGAGCGCCTCGGGCCGGCGGCGCAGATGGATGAGCGTGTCCGAGAGATCCCGCCAGGCGCCGGGCGGCGCGCCGGGCTGCTGGATCGCGAAGCGGAGGACGGTCTCGGCATTGACGAAGTCGTGCTCACCCA
>JAYRQX010000045.1:0-2996 GCA_041910415.1 Acetobacteraceae bacterium
CCATGGTCGCGGACCGCGGCCGGATGGACGGGATCAGCATCGAATGGCGGCAGGTCGAGGGCATCACGGCCGAACAGGTCGTCCTGCATGCGCGTTATGCCGATGTCGTCGTCGTCGGCCAGCATGACCCCGATGGCACCACGCCGCAGGCGACGGCGATCGTCGAGCAGGTGCTCTTCTCCTCCGGCCGCCCCGTGCTGGTCGTCCCCTATGCCGGCAACCACGACACCACGGGCTCGCGCGTGCTGGTCGGCTGGAAGCCGTCGCGGGAGGCCGCGCGCGCGGTCGGCGATGCGCTGCCGATCCTCTCGCTGGCCGACTCAGCGACGGTGTTCAGCGTCAATCCGCGCACGAGCATCGAAGGTTATGGGGAGGAGCCGGGCGCCGATATGGGCCTGCACCTCGCGCGCCACGGAATCAAGGTGACGGTCGAGCACACGGTCGCACCCGATGTCGCGGATGCCGACATCATCCTGAACCAGGCCTCCGAGATGGGGGCCGACCTGATCGTCATCGGCGCCTATGGCCATTCGCGAATCCGCGAGATGGTGCTGGGCGGCGTGACGCGCAGCCTGCTCAAGCAGATGACGGTGCCGGTGCTGCTCTCCCATTGAGCGGCGCAGCGGTGCGGAGGTGCTTCAGCGGTTCAGGAACGCCTCCACCCGCCCCCACAGGCCCGGCGGGTCCATTTCCTCGAATTCGTAGCGCGCGCGCAGCACCGGCTTGGTTCCGCCCAGCAATGGCGCTATGTCCGCCGGCGTCGCCGAGACGACGAACTCCGCCGCCGAGCGCATGATGGTCTCGGCCAGCGCCGCGCGCTGCGCCTCGTCAGAGCCCATCGCCGGCAGCACGGCGCCGAGATGCGGAAAGGCCGCGAAGACAGCCGCGATCGCCGGCGCCGCGGATGCACGGGGGTCCAGGATCGTGGCGCCGGCCGCCTGCGCCGCGGCGAAGCCCGCCCCGGTCGCCATGCCGCCATGGGTCAGCGTCGGCCCGTCCTCCACCACCAGCACGGGGCGGCCGCGCAGGCGCGCCGCATCCTCCAGCTGCACGGTGGACGCGCCCCGCAGGATGGCCGCCTGCGGGTTGATCGCCCGCGCCGCCTCGCTCACCCGCGCGACATCGCCCGCCGGCGCCGCATTGGCCTTGGCGACGACGACGATGTCGGCCATGCGCAGCACCGTCTCGCCCGGATGGTGCGATGTCTCATGGCCCGGCCGCAGCGCGTCGGCCAGCACGATCAGCAGGTCCGGCGCGACGAAGGGAAAGTCGTTGTTGCCGCCATCCCACAGGATCAGGTCGTTCTCGGCCGCCGCGAGCGCGATCACGCGCGCATAGTCCACGCCCGCATAGACGGTGTTCCCGATGGCGATGTGGGGCTCGTACTCCTCCCGCTCCTCGATCGTGCAATCCGCGGCGTCGAGGTCCGATGCGGCCGCGAAGCGCTGCACCGCCTGCGCCGCCAGATCCCCATAGGGCATGGGGTGGCGCACCACGCCCACGCGCAGGCCCCTCGCCCGCAGCAGGCGGGACAGGTAGCGGCTCGTCTGCGACTTGCCGCATCCCGTGCGCACCGCGCAGACCGCGATGACGGGCACCGGCGCCCGCAGCATCGTCCGCCGCGGCCCGGGCAGCATGAAGTCGGCGCCCGCCGCCAGCGCCACCGATGCGCGGTGCATGACATGCGCCTGCGTGACGTCGCTGTAGGCGAAGACCACCTCGTCCACGCCATGCTCGCGGATCAGCGCGGCCAGCCCGGCCTCGTCCAGGATCGGGATGCCGCCCGGGTAGAGCGGGCCGGCGAGTTCCGGGGGGTAGCGCCGGCCGGCGATGCCGGGGATCTGCGCCGCGGTGAAGGCCGCCACCTCGCTCCCCGGATCGTCCCGGAAGACCATGTTGAAGTCGTGGAAGTCACGTCCCGCCGCGCCCATGATCACGATCCGCCGCCGTGCCATCGCCGCCACTCCATCCCCGGCGTTTCCGCCTTCCCGCCGCGCACGATTGCACTTCGCGCGCGGCAATGACAGGTTCCCGGCCATGCCTACCCAGGACGACATCCGCGAAGCCGCCGGGCGCATCGGCGGCCATATCCGTCGCACCCCCGTCTGGCGGCTCGATCCCGCCGATCATGGCCTGCACGGCATCAAGGTCACGCTCAAGCTCTAGCAGATGCAGGTCACCGGCTCATTCAAGCCGCGCGGCGCCTTCAATCGCCTGCTGACCGCCGAGGAATGGCCGGAGGCCGGTGTCATCGCCGCGTCCGGCGGCAACCACGGTCTCGCGGTCGCCCATGCGGCGAAGACGCTCGGCCTCGCCGCCGAGATCTATGTGCCCGAGACGACGCCCGCGGCGAAGCGGCAGCGGATCGAGGCCACCGGCGCGACGCTCGTGGTGGGCGGCCCGACCTATGACGAAGCGCGCGCGGCGAGCGAGGCGCGCGCGGCAGAGACCGGCGCACTGGTCGTGCATGCCTATGACCAGGAGGCAGTGCTCGCGGGCCAGGGCACGCTTGCCATGGAGTTCGAGGAGCAGGCCCCGGAGCTGACGCATGTGCTGGTCGCCGTCGGTGGGGGCGGCCTCTATGGCGGCGTCGCCTCCTGGTTCGGCGACATGGTCGAGGTGGTACCGGTCGAGCCCGACCAGTGCCCGACCCTGATGATGGCCATGATGACGGGCATGCCGATGTCCGTGCCCGTCGGCGGCATCGCGGCCGACAGCCTGGGGGCGAGGCGCATCGGCGCGCGTGCGCTGGGCGTCGCGCAGCGCTTCGGCGGCAATGTGGTCACGGTGAGCGACGACAGCATCCGCTTCGCCCAGCGCAAGCTGTGGGACATGCTGCGCCAGGTGGCGGAACCGGGCGGCGCCACCGCGCTCGCCGCGCTGCTCTCGGGTGCCTGGACGCCGCCCATGGGCGCGCATGTCGGCGTGATCGTCTGCGGCGCGAATTGTGATCCGGGAATGGTCGCGGGCTGACGCGAACAACCCTTCGGCCCGCA
>JAYRQX010000046.1:0-12115 GCA_041910415.1 Acetobacteraceae bacterium
CCGCGGCCGCGAAGACCAGCGCGATCAACCCCGCCATGAGCAGGTGATGGACGGAGACCCGGTCGTACTCGACCGTGAGCCAGTCCGATGGTGGGCGTTCGGCCAGGATGGCGAAGGCGATCATCGCCGCCATTGCGACCGCCATGCGCCGGCCCTGTCGGGCCCAGCCCGCCGCATCCCGCCCGAGAAGCCAGGCGATGCCGAAGGCGAGCAGCACGGGGATCGCCACCATCAGCGTCTCCGGGCTGACCCAGATGCCGAAGCCGAAGGCCGCGCCAGCCGAGAAGGCCGCGCGGCGCGGCCGGTCCTGCCATGCCGCGTGCGCCGCAAAGCCCAGGCCGATCACCATGGCGAGCACCACCAGCACATGGTGATCCGCGCGGCCGACCATGCTGTAGCTGGTCAGCACACCGAAGCCGAACAGCACCATCACGCCATAGGTCGCGGCATAGGGCACGCCCGGCCAGGCGGCGCGCGACGCCCAGCCGACCGCCAGCGCCGTCAGCGCATGCAGCACCGGGCAGATCAGGGCGGCGGACGCCATCAGCGCGGAATCGGGCGCGGCACCGAACCGCACCGCGACCCAGGTCGGCAGAATGATCAGCACGTCCAGCGGCCGCGTCCAATGCACCGACAGCCCCTCGGGCGCGGCCATGTGCGGCAGTACGGTCGTGAACCAGCCGCCGCCCTCCCATAATTCCCGCACCCGGATCAGCCGCAGCCAGCCATCGGAATCGATGGGAAACCAGTTGTTCCCGTTCATCGTGAAGATGCGCAGATGCACGCCGAGCGCGAGCACGAGCGTGAAGGACACGAAGACGAGGATCCGCAGGGCCGAGCGGGCCTGCGCGGCGGCGGTGGAGGGCATGGGCCGGCAGAATCGCGCAGCGGCCGCCGCGCCGCAATGCCGCGATGTTTGACGCGCCGCGGGACAGCGGGGAATGATGCGCCCCGGGAGTGCAAGGGGAGACGCACCGCGTGCCGGGAACCGCGCGCCGCATCCTGTTCGCGTCATCCGTCGCGGCCGCCTATGCGCTGATCCTGGCGCCGGTGGTGGCCGTGATGGTCATCAGCGTGTTCCGGCAGGAGATCGTCTCCTTCCCGCCGGAGGGGCTTTCGCTGCGCTGGTACGCGAATGCCTTCGAGAAGCGCGAATTTGCCCGCGGCTTCGCGACCTCGATGCAGGTCGCACTGATGGCGACGCTGATCGGCGTGCCCGCCGGCACCGCCGCCGCCTACGCGATCGTGCGTGGCAGCTTTCCGGGACGGGAGGCGCTGAACACGCTGCTGCTCGGCCCGCTCGCCGTGCCGGGGGTGGTCAGCGGCACGGCGCTCTATCTGTTCTTCGTCCGCGCCGAGGATTGGCTGGATGCGGATGTGAAGGGCACGCTGGAAGGCCTCGTCGCCGCGCATGTGCTGCTGACCATTCCCTGGACGGTGCGGCTGGTCACGGCCTCGCTGCAGGGGCTCGATCGCGCGGCGGAGGAAGCGGCGTCGAACCTGGGCGCGCGGCCCTTCACCGTGTTCCGCCGCATCACGCTCCCCATGCTGCGCCCGGGCGTGGTGGCGGCGGCGCTGTTCTCCTTCATCCAGAGCTTCGAGAACCTGGAGCTGACCCTGCTGCTGGTGGGACCGGGGCGGACCACCCTGCCGGTCGCGATGCTCAACTACCTGGAGTTCCGCGTGGACCCGACGCTTGCCGCCGTCGCCACGGTGCAGATTCTTCTTGTCGGGGGATTGATGCTCATCACCGATCGCTTCGTGAAGCTGAGCCGGGTGGTCTGATGGGCACGCTGTCTCTTCAGGGGCTGGTGAAGCGGTATGGCGGGACGACCGCCGTGCAGCGCGTGGACCTCGGCGTGGCGGAAGGCGAGTTCGTCGCGCTGCTGGGGCCTTCGGGCTGCGGCAAGACGACGACTTTGCGCATGGTCGCGGGCTTCGTCGAACCCTCCGAAGGCCGCATCCTGATCGCCGGGCGCGACGTCACGCGCGCCGCGCCGCATGCGCGCGACACGGGGATGGTGTTCCAATCCTACGCGCTGTTCCCGCACATGACGGTCGCGCAGAACGTCGCCTTCGGGCTGGAGATGCGGAAGGTGGGCCGCGCGGAACGCGCGACGCGCGTGGCCGAGGCGTTGCGGCTGGTGCGGCTGGACGGCCTCGCCGACCGGCTGCCGCGGCAGCTCTCCGGCGGCCAGCAGCAGCGGGTGGCGCTCGCCCGCGCGCTGGTGGTGAACCCCGCCGTCTTCCTGCTGGACGAGCCGCTGTCGAACCTGGATGCCAAGCTGCGCGCGGAGGTGCGACTCGAGATCCGCAGCCTGCAGCGCCGCCTCGGCCTGACGACGCTGTTCGTCACGCATGACCAGGAGGAAGCGCTGACCATGGCCGACCGCCTGGTGGTCATGGAGAAGGGTCGTGTGCGCCAGGTCGGCACCGCGGAAGAACTGTACGAGCGTCCGGCGGATGCCTTCGTCGCGGGCTTCATCGGGCGCTGCAATTTTTTCGCGGGCGCGCCGGCGGGCGAGGGCCTGTTCCGCTCCGCCGGCGGTGCGCTGCTGCCCTGTGACACGCGCGATGCGCCTGGCGGTGCCGTGGTGATGGCGCTCAGGCCGGAACGCGTGCTGCTGACGCCGGGCGAGGGCGCGGGCGTCGCGGCGCGGCTCGCGGCGGTCACCTATCTCGGCGCGCAATCGGAGTGGCATGTGGAGGTCGCGGGCGCACCCATGACCGTCATCGGCCCGCCGCGCGCGCAGGACGATCCGCTGAAGCGCCTTGCGCCGGGCGATGCCGTGACGCTCAACTGGCCGGCTGCGGCGGGGCGCCTGCTGCCGGCGCCCACGACAACGGGAGACGAGGCATGAAGCGTCGCGATCTGATGGCGCTGGGCGCCGGTCTGGCCACGCCATCCATCGTCCGGGCGCAGTCCGGCCAGGTCGTCGTGGGCACCTGGGGCGGCGACTACGCGGCCCTGCTGACGCGCCATATCGACACGCCGCTGATCCGCCCGCGCGGCATCGAGCCCGTGCAGGATGTCGGCACGCCCGCCGCGCGCAAGACGCGGCTGATCGCCGAGCGCACCAGCCGACGCGCCAGCATGGATGTGGTGTGCCTGTCGGATTCCGACTGCCACGAGATGGGCCGCCAGGGGCTGGTCGAGGAACTGACGCCCGACAAGGTGCCGAACATCGCCCATGTCCTGCCGGCGCTGCGACATCCCTTCGCCCTGCCGCACATCTATTCGGTGCGGACGGTGCTCTACCTGCCCGCGAAGGTGGATCCGCCGCCGCGGTCGTATGCCGATCTCTTCGATCCGCGCCTGCGCAACCGTATCGGCTTTTCCGATCTGCTCTTCATGCACATGATCGAATCGGCCGCGATCGTCGCCGGCGGCGGCGAGAGCAACTACGCGCCGGCGCGAACGAAGGTGCTGGAATGGCGGGCGCTCGGCGCGCGCGTCTATCCCTCGAACGAAACGCTGGCCGTGGCGCTGCGCAGCGAGGAGGTCTGGACGACGATCATGTGGCTCGCGCGCGGCTATATGTGGCGCAAGGCCGGCATTCCAGTGCGCCATGTGGTGCCGGCGGAAGGCTGCACGCCCTATGTCTCGGCCGCCTGCGTGCCGAAGAATGCGCGCAACAAGGATGCCGCCTTCGCCTATCTGAACGCGATGCTCGACCCGTCGGCCGCACTCGGCTTCGCGGAGAACATGGGCTTCCTGCCGACGACGACGAACGCAACCCTGCCGGCGGAACTGCAGGCGGAGATCGGCATCACGCCCGCCGAGCAGGCCGCGATGCGGCGCCCGGACTTCGACTACATGGGTCGCGTGAACACGGAGTATCTCGATTTCTGGAACCGGGAGTTCAAGGGATGACGACCATGGACACGACCCGCCGCGGCGCGATGGCCGCCGCGATCGCCGCCGCCACCGCCGGCCTGCCGCGCCCCGGCTTCGCGCAGGCGCGCGAGGTGATTGTCGGCACCTGGGGCGGCGATTACGGCAACCTGCTGCAGGAGAACATCGACCGTCCGCTCGCCGCGCCTGGCGGCCTGAACGTGGTGCAGGATGTCGCCTCCGCCCCGCCGCGCAAGGTGAAGCTGCTGGCCGAGCGCCAGTCGCGCCGCGGCTCGATGGATGTGGCGGCGCTGTCCGACATCGACATGTTCGAGCTCTCCCAGCAGAATATTTTTGAGAGCATGACGGAAGCGAATGTGCGCCGGCTGTCGGCGACCATCCCGGCGCTGCGCAAGCCGTACTCCGCGCCGCACATCTATTCGGCGAAGGTCATCCTGTACAACCCGAACCGCGTGAGCCCGGCGCCGCGATCCTATGCCGATCTCTGGGATCCGCGCTTTCGCGGGCGCGTCGGGCTCTCGGACCTGCTCTACGCCCAGTACACGGAAACCGCGGCGATCGTCGGCGGTGGCAGCGTCAGCAATTTCGAACCGGCCTGGGAGAAGCTGCGCGAATGGCGGCGCCTCGGCACGCGTGTCTATCCCTCGAACGAGGCGCTCGCCGCCGCGCTGCAATCCGAGGAAGTGTGGGTGACCGTGATGTGGCTGGCGCGCGGCTTCATGTGGCGCCAGGCCGGCGTGCCGGTGCGCCACGCGGTGCCGCGAGAGGGCGCAACCTCCATCGCCTTCGAATTCGGCGTGCCGCGCAATGCGCGCAACAAGGAAGCGGCCTGGCGCTGGATTGACCTCTCGCTCGACCCGCGCGCGCAGGTCGGTTTCGCGCGCACCATGGGCTACCTGCCGACGGTGACCGACGCGCAACTTCCGCCCGACCTGGCCGAGGCGATCAGCCTGACCCCTGCGCAGCAGGCGGGGCTGCTGACGCCGGACTACGCCTATCTCGCGGCGAACAGCCAGAGGATCCTGGATTTCTGGAACCGCGACTTCAAGGGTGGGTGATGCGCGCGGTATTGGCCCTGGATAGCCCGTGAAGCTCGCGCCCCTCGTCCTCCCCGCCGGCCTGCTCGTCACGGCGTTGCTCGTCGCGCCGATGCTCTTCCTGTTCCGCATCAGCCTGAACGAGTACAGCCCGCAGACGCTGATGACCGAGGCGCTGCAACTGGGAAACTACCTGCGCGCCATCGGCGATCCGTACTACCAGGAGATCCTGGGCGTCACGATGGGCATCGCGCTGCTTTGCACGCTGCTGTCGCTGATCATCGGCTTCCCGGCCGCTTACTGGCTCGCACGCATGGAGAGCAACTGGAAGAGCGTGGCTGTCATCATGACGCTGTTCCCGCTGCTGGTCGGCAATGTCGTGCGCTCGGCCGGCTGGATGGCGCTGCTCGGCCGTGACGGGGCGATCAACGCGGCGCTGCAGGGCATGGGGCTGGTGGGCGATGAAGGCTTGCGCCTGCTCTATACGCCCGGCGCGGTCGTCGTCGGCATCGTGGCCGTCGTCGCGCCCTACATGATCCTGACGCTCGCCGCGGTGATCGAGGGTATTCCGCGGCAGGTGGAGGAAGCGGCTGCGAATCTGGGTGCCGGGCCGATGACCGCCTTCCGCCGCGTCGTGCTGCCACTGGCGCTGCCGGGCGTGGTGGCGGGCAGCGTGCTGGTCTTCATCCTCTGCATGAACGCCTATGCGACGCCGGTGCTGCTGGGCGGGCCGACCTTCAAGATGATGGCGCCGGCCGTCTACGACCAGTTCGTGCGCGGCACCAACTGGCCCTTCGGTGCGGCGCTCGCCTTCATCCTGCTGGTCGTGACGATGGGGCTGACCGTGGTGGGCAGCCTGCTGCTCGGCCGGCGCTACAGGCGGTGAGCGGGCAGGATCAGGCCGCGGGCCTGATCGCGCGCCTGGCGCCTGCCATCACGAAGGTGCTCGCCATGCTGGAATACGCGGCGCGGCACGTGGCGCCGGACACCGTCGCGGCGCTTGCCGCGCTGCTTGAAGGCCGCGGCGAAACGCTGGGCGCGGCGCTCATGGAGTCGCA
The DNA here is from genome assembly GCA_041910415.1 of Acetobacteraceae bacterium. Classification (GTDB taxonomy): domain Bacteria; phylum Pseudomonadota; class Alphaproteobacteria; order Acetobacterales; family Acetobacteraceae; genus JAYRQX01. The sequence continues at coordinate 5,952 of JAYRQX010000046.1, forward strand.
CGCGCTGGATTGGCCGGAACGCTGGCATCCCGTGCGCGACTGCCTGGAGGATGCGGGTGCCAAGGCCAGCGCCGCGATGGCGGATTTCGCCAATGCCGATGGCAGTCTCCGGAGGGCCGGCCGCGCGCTGCGCGTGGCGACGCATGCGGCGGAGGCGCTCTATCCGCTCGCCGGCTTCCTGCGGGGCGTGAGCAGCTTCTACATCGAAGCGGAACGGCGCGAGGACGCGGCGCTCGCCGCAAAGCTCGCGGGCGTGACGCCGGGGCGCGACGGCGTGGGCACGATGCATCTCGGCGGGCCACCGGGCATGCGGGGTGGGGCGGCGCTCTATGTTCCCGAATACTATGACGACAGTCAGGACTGGCCGCTGGTCGTCGCGCTGCATGGTGGCAGCGGCGAAGGCAACGCCTTCCTCTGGACCTGGCTGCGGGAAGCACGGACACGCGGCTGCCTTCTGCTCGCGCCGACCGCCACGGGCTCCTCCTGGTCGCTGACGGAGCCGGGGGAGGACGGGCCGATCATCGCGCGCCATATCGCCGAGGTTTCTGCACGCTGGCGCGTCGATGCACGCCGCGTGCTGCTGACGGGCATGAGCGATGGCGGGACGTTCTGTTATTCCTGGGGGCTCGGGCAGGATTGTCCCGCGACGCATCTCGCGCCCGTCGCCGCGGCCTACAACCCCATCCTGATGGGCTTCGCTGACATCGAGCGCTTGCCGGGACTGCCCGTGCGCATCGTCCATGGCCTGCGCGACTGGATGTTCGCGCCTGACCTCGCGCGCGAGGCCGCGCGCACGCTGCGCAGCGCCGGTGCGACGGTCGAGCATGTCGAGATCGCGGATCTCGCCCATGCCTATCCGCGCGAGCAGAACGGGCCGACGCTGGATTGGTTCCTCAAGGGGCGGTGAGCAGGCCGATCGTGGCACCCGTCATGCAGCAGGCGATGGAGGCCGCGACGAGCGAGGGCAGGCCGAGCGTCACGATGTCGGCCCGCCGTTCCGGGCACATCGCGGTCATCCCACCCACCATGATCCCGACCGAGCCGAAATTGGTGAAGCCGCAGAGCGCATAGGTCAGGATCAGCCGTGTGCGTTCCGACAGCGCGGCGCCGGCCTGGCCGAGTTCGAGATAGGCGACGAACTCGTTGATCACGACCTTGATGCCGAGCAGGCGTGCGACATCCGTTGCCTCTGCCGCCGGCACGCCCATGGCCCAGGCGGCGGGCCAGAAGATCCAGCCGGCGATCCGCTGCAAGGTGAGGCCGCCGAGCGGGGACAGCATTTCGTTCGCGAGTGCGACGAGTGCCACGAAGACGATCAGCGACGCCATGATCCCCAGCAGCAGCGTCAGCCCATCCTGCGTGCCGCGCACCACCGCTTCCATGGTGGAATCATAAAGCCGTGGGCTCGCTGCAGTGATCGCGTCGTCCACCGTCTCCTCGCCCGGCCGCGGCGGCATCATGAGCAGCCCGGCCAGCACGGCGGCGGGGGCGGAGACCAGGCTCGCCGTCAGCAACTGCCCCGCCGCGTCAGGCACGACGGGCGCGATGATGGTTGCATAGACCACCAGCGTGTTGCCGCTGATCGTGGCCAGGCCCGCCACCATCACGACGAACAGATCGGAGCGCGAGAGCCGCGTGAGCCAGGCACGGATCATCAGCGGCGCCTCGACCATGCCCACGAAGACATTGGCCGCGACCGAGAAGCCGCAGGCGCCGGAAATGCCGAAGGCGCGCCGGAGCCCGCGTGCCATGACGCTGACGATCACGGGCAGCAGGCGCCAGTGGTAGAGCACGGCCGAGATCGCGCCCACCACCAGCACCAGCGGGAGGGCCTGGAAGAACAGGATGAAAGAGCCGCCCGGCCGCGTTTCGGCATAGGGCAGCGGCGCGCCGCCGAGATAGCCGAAGACGAGCGCGGTGCCCGCCTGCGTCGCGCGCGCGAGTGCATCCACGGCCTGGCCGATCAGCACGAAGGCCGAGCGGAATGGCGGCACATGCAGCATCAGCGCGGCGAGGACGACCTGCATCCCGATCCCCGCCGCGACCACGCGCCACGCGACGCCGCGGCGAAAGCCGCCGAGCGCCCAGGCGCACCCGGTCAGCAAGGCGAGGCCGAGCGCGGATTGCAACTGGAGTGTGCTCATGCGTCCGGCTTCGGCAGGGCGGGCGGGGCTTCGTCCAGCTCCAGCGTCGCGATGCGCTGGCCGCCGCGCTTGATCGCCGCGCTCGATATCTCGATCTGCTGCAGGTCGGTCTGCACCTGGCCGAAATGACGCTTCAGGCTCTCCACGCGCTCGTCCAGGCGCCGCAGGTCTTCCAGCAGCCGGTCCACCTCGCGCCGGATGCGCCCCGCCTCGCTGCGCAGCCTGACGTCGCGCAGCAGCGCGCGCAGGGTGCCGAGCACCGCCCAGAGCGTGGTGGGCGAGACGATGTAGACACCACGCCGCGTTGCCTCGCTGACCACGGGGATGAGGGAGGTGTGCAACTCGGCATAGATCGCCTCGGAGGGGACGAAGATCAGCGCGCCCTCGGCCGTCTCCCCGGGAATGACGTAGCGTTCCGCGACATCCTTCACATGCTTCTGCACGTCGGCGGTGAACTGGCGCAGGCATTGCGTCCGCGCCGTATCGTCCGCCGCGTCACGCAGCGCGAGCCAGGATTCCAGCGGGAATTTCGAATCGATCGCGATCGGCCCTGGCGGGTTCGGCAGGTGGATCAGGCAGTCCGCGCGGCGGCCGTTGGACAGCGTCGCCTGCAGCGAGAAGGCGTCCAGCGGCAGGCGGTCGGCAATGATCTGCTCCATCTGCGCCTCGCCGAAGGCGCCGCGGGCCTGCTTGTTGCCGAGGATGGAGGAGAGGGTGCCGACCTGCGCGCCCAGTGCCTCGATATTGCCGCGCGCCGCGTCGATCACGGCGAGGCGTTCCTTGATCTCGGCCGAGGTGGCGCCGAGGCTTTGCGTCATCCGCTCGGTCTGGCCGCGCATGGCGACGGAGAGCGATTCGTTCTGCGCGGCGATGGCGTCCGTCAGTGTCTTCTCGGCCTTGGCCATGCGCTCGGCCAGCATGGTTTCCTGCTGCGCCACGCGCGCGATCTGTTCCTTGACCGCCTGGTTCAACAGCAGCGTCTGGTCGACGACGACGGTGTTGACGCGATCGGCAATGTCACCTTCCAGCGCGGCGACGCGCTCGGCCTGGTGGCGCTGCCCGTCGGCCAGCGCATCCACCTTGCCGAGAAGCTGCATCAGCGCCGGATCGGTGCGCGGGCGACGCAGCAGCAGCGCGACCAGCAGGACGGCGAGCAGCGCCAGCGCGGCCAGCACGGCACCGGGCAACAATTGCGCGGGATCGAGCCAGTCGGGCATGGGCCTCCGAATCGGGATGCGGCAGGGAGTCTCGCATCCCCGCCCGCGCCCTGGCGAGGGGTCAGGCGGGGCGTGCACCCCCCTCGGCATCGACCAGCACGAGCCGCCCCGTCGCCACGCCGAAATGGGTGCCGTGCAGCGTCAGCCGGCCGGACTGCACGGCATCCGCCACCCAGGGGAAGGTCATCAGGTTCTCGGGCGAGACGCGCACGGCCTCATGCTCGCAGGCTTCCTGCTGGGCATCGGGCGTGTCGCAGCGCAGCGCGACGGTGCGCGCCCTCTGCGCGATGGTCATCCAGCCCGCGACGAAGTCCCGCGCTTCGGGCGGTGCGCCGTTCAGCAGGGCGCGGATGCCGCCGCAGAGCGCGTGGCCCATCACCACGATGCGGTCCACCTTCAGCACGCGCACCGCGAATTCCACCGCTGCGCTGGTGCCGTGGAAGGTCGCGTCCGGCATGTAGGGCGGCACCAGGTTCGCGACGTTGCGGAGAACAAAAAGCTCGCCGGGACCGGCGGAGAAGATCATCTGCGGATCGACGCGACTGTCCGAGCAGGCGATCACCATGGCGCGCGGGCTCTGGCCTTTCTCGGCCAGTTCCTCGAATCGCGCGCGGGCGTCCGGCCAGGTTTCGGCGCGGAAGCGGCGGTAGCCTTCGATCAGGGCGTCCATGGGGGCGCTTCGGTATCAGGGGAGGCCGTTGGCGGCAATTGCCCCCACCCCGGGTGAACGCCCGCGGCGCTCACATGACCCTCCCCCGCGCGCGTTGCTCGCAGGGGAGGGGACAGGCGCGCGCCGGCAATCAAAGGCACGCCGTGCAGCCCGCGATAGCGGGCCGGGAGCGCGAATGCGCGACCGCGTCCAGACGACAGCGGCATCCGGCGCAACAGTGCGCCGGCGCTTGAGGTGAATCAGTGCCGGAAGTGGCGCATGCCGGTGAGGACCCTGGCGAGGCCGGCCTTGTCGGCGGCCGCGATCACCTCGGCATCGCGCATGGACCCACCGGGCTGGATCACCGCGGTCACGCCTGCCGCCGCCGCGGCTTCAAGGCCGTCGGCGAAGGGGAAGAAGGCGTCCGACGCCACGACGCTGCCGCGCGCGAGGGGTTCCGCCAACCCAGCGGCCGAGGCCGCCTGTTCGCTCTTCCACCCGGCGATCCGGGCGCTGTCCACGCGGTTCGGCTGCCCGCCGCCCACGCCCACCGTCGCCTCGTTCTTCGCGTAGACGATGGCGTTCGACTTCACATGCTTGCAGACGCGGAAGGCGAACAACAGGTCGCGCATCTCCTGCGCCGTGGGCGCGCGCCGGGTTGCCACCTTAAGCGCTGCCTCGCTGACGCGCCCAGCATCACGAGACTGCGCGAGGAAGCCGCCCGAGACGCTCTTGAACGTGTTGCCCACCGCGGCCGGGTCCGGCATGGCGCCCGTCAGCAGCAGGCGCAGGTTCTTCTTGCGTGCGAAGATCGCGAGCGCGGCGTCATCGGCATCGGGCGCGATCACCACCTCGGTGAAAATCGCGGCGATCTTCTCGGCCGCCGCGGCATCGAGCCTGCGGTTCGCCGCGACGATGCCGCCGAAGGGCGAGACCGGGTCGCAAAGGAAGGCGCGGTCCCAGGCGGTCACGAGATCATCGGCCACGGCCACGCCGCAGGGCGTCGCGTGCTTGATGATGGCGATGGCGGGCCGGTCGAATTCGGCGACGCATTCGAAGGCTGCGTCGGTATCGTTGATGTTGTTGTAGGAGAGCTCCTTGCCCTGCACCTGCCGCGCCGTCGCGACGCCGGGGCGGTTCGACCCATCCACGTAGAAGGCCGCGGACTGGTGCGGGTTCTCGCCATAGCGCAGCGTCTGGCGCAACGCGCCGGAGAAGGAGAGGCGCGGCGGGAATTCGGCTCCGTTCTGCCGCGCGAACCAGGCCGCAATCGCGGCGTCATAGGCCGCGGTGCGCGCATAGGCCTCGGCCGCCAGCCGGCGCCGCAGCGCGAGCGTCGTGCCGCCGTGTTCCGACACCTCGGCCTGAACGGCGGCGAGCTGCGCCGGCTCGGTGACGACCACGACGCTGTCGTGATTTTTCGCCGCGCTGCGGATCATCGCGGGGCCGCCGATGTCGATGTTCTCGATGCAATCCTCGAAGGCAGCACCCTTCGCGACCGTCGCCTCGAAGGGGTAGAGGTTCACCATCACCAGATCGATCGGCGCGATGGCGTGCTTGTCCATCTGCGCCAGGTGATCGGCCAGGTCGCGGCGGCCGAGGATGCCACCATGGACCTGCGGCACCAGCGTCTTCACGCGGCCATCGAGAATTTCCGGAAAGCCCGTGTGCTCGGACACGTCCTTCACCGGCACCCCCGCTTCGCGCAGCGCCTTCGCCGTGCCGCCTGTGGAGAGGATCTCGGCACCGTGGGCGGCCAGGAACTGGCGAATTTATGGCTCGTTCATGCCCGAGGGACTCTCGGTTGCTACCAAAACCTGGCCCTCGATGGTGGACGGTTTTATTTCCGCCGCGCATAATCTCACCAAGACTTTTTGGTCCGTTTCCGGCATCAGCAATGACATCGGCTATCCCTTCCCGCTCTTTGGCATGGGCTTCGCCCTGCTCGCGTTTGCCGGATTGGCCATCGGTTGGAAACAAGCCCCGAGGCCGGTCAGGGATTGGATGAACTCCCCCAACGCACTCATCACTGCGGCGCTGGCGCTGGCCGTGCTGATCAACGTGGTTCTGGTGCTGCGATTGGGTTACTTCTATGGCATGGGTCAGGGGCGACATCTGTTCGCGCTGCTCTATCCCATCGCCCTGCTGCTGGCG
>JAYRQX010000047.1:0-1538 GCA_041910415.1 Acetobacteraceae bacterium
ACCGCGGTGCCCGTGAAGCTGTCATTGGCGACGATGATGACATCGCCCGGCCGGGCTTCCGCCAGCGCCCCATAGACACCGACGACATCGGCCGGATAGGCGAAGGCCGTCATGGCCGGGCCGCAGAAGCTGGCATTCGCCGCATCCATCGGCTTGATGCGATAATCGACCGCTCCGCGACCATCCATCGCATCGACCAGGTGCGAGGTCTGCGCGCCACGGAATTTCTCGACCAGTGCGGGATCGGGGCGCCTATGGCCCCGGTGGATGGTCATCAGCGGCGGGTTGTCGAGCATGGCGGTCTCCTCTGCCATCAATCCTTGCGCGGGGCACACCCCGCCGTAAACCTACGGAGCCGTGCGGACACCCATGGCAATGGTGCGCTCGTCCATGCGCGGGTCGTGCGTCAGGCCGCGGCGGACCGCCCAGGTGTTGATGTACTGCACGAGCTGGATCAGCGGCTGTTCCTGCGCGTAGAGCGCGACGGCCTCCTGCCAGATTGCCTCCCGCCGCGAATCATCCAGCGTCGCAGACCCCCGTGCCGCGAGTTCATCGAAGGCCGGGGACGAAAAGCGCGCATTGTTGTTGGCGCCGGTCAGCCGCTGACGGTTGTTGGTGGCGACGGTGTTGACCAGGAAGTTCGACCCCTCGCCCGTCGAGCTGCCCCAGGCGCCGATCTGCATGGCGAATTCGATCCGTGCGCGGCGCGGCACGAAGGCGGTCCAGGGCATCGCTTCGACCTGCGTGCGGATGCCGATGCGGGTCCACATCTGCGCCACCGCCTGCGCCAGCCTGGCGTCATTGGGCCAGCGATCATTCGGCGTGTGGAGCGTGATGCGGAAGCCCTCGGGATAGCCGGCCTCGGCCAGCAGGCGGCGCGCGCCATCGGGGTCGAACGACATGGGGCGAATGGCCGGATTGTACCCGAAGGCGCCTTCCGGCAGCCATTGCGCGGTCGCGGTCGCGGCACCCTCCATCACGCGCTCGACCAGCGCATCGCGGTTGATGGCCATGGACAGCGCGCGGCGCACGCGCAGGTCCCGAAACGGATTCACCTGCAGCGGCTGGCCCGCATTGTCGGTGATGAGCGGCGTGCCGCCGCTGCGCGAATAATCGGGGGCCATGTAGACGGTGCGCGTGCTGGCGATTTCCGTGACTGTCACGCGGTTGTCGCGGCGCAGGCGCGCGAGGTCCGATGTCGGGATCTGCTCGACGATGTCCACGTCGCCGGCGAGCAGCGCGGCCGTGCGGGCGGCGTCATTGGTGATGAAGCGCTGGACGGAACGCGCCCAGGGCTCCCGCGGCCCCCAGTAGCCATCGAAGCGCGCGAGCTCCACGCGGTCGCCGGACCGATAGGACACCAGGCGATAAGGTCCGGTGCCGATGGCCGCGCGTCCCGTGTTGTAGTCCTCGGTTCCCAGCCCCTCCGCCGCGTGGCGCGCGATGATGCTGACCGAAGCGAGATCGAGCGGCATCAGCGGATGCGGCTGCGCGGTGTGGATGATGAGCGTGTGGGGATCTGGCGTCTCGACCCGCGT
>JAYRQX010000048.1:0-13255 GCA_041910415.1 Acetobacteraceae bacterium
ATCGGCGCGCTTCTGCGCGCGGGACCGCCCGAACAGGTCGATGACGGCAGGGAAGACCACGAGGACGAAGACCGGCACGAGCCCGATGCCGCCGACGACGACGATGGCCAGCGGCTTCTGCACGTCGGCGCCGATGCCGGACGCGAGCGCCATCGGCAGCAGGCCGAAGAAGGAGGCGAAGCAGGTCATGAAGACAGGCCGCATGCGGTCCTGGCCGGTCTGGTCGAGCGCCGGGCGCCAGGCCATGCCGTAGTGGCGCAGGTGGTTGAAGTGGGAGAGCATGATAATGCCCTCCATGACCGTGATGCCGAACAGCGCGAGGAAGCCGATGGCGGCCGGGACGCTGAAATTGAGCCCGGCGATCCAGAGCGCGAGCACGCCGCCCGTGATGGACATGGGCACGATGGCATAGACCATCAGCGTCTCGCGCACCGTGTTGAACTGGACGTAGAGCAGCACGCCGATCAGCGCGAGCGCGGCCGGCACCACGACGAGCAGCCGCTTCACGGCTTCCTGGAGGTTGCGGAACTCGCCCACCCATTCCAGCCGGTAGCCGGGCGGCAGCTGCACGCTCTGCTCGACCAGCCGCTGCGCTTCGGAGACGGCGCCGGCGGGATCGCGCCCGCGGACGGAAAACTTGATCGGGATGTAGCGCGCGCCGTCCTCGCGGTAGATGTAGGAGACGCCGGCGACGAGGTTGATGTCGGCGACGTCGCGCAGCGTCGCCGCGCGGTCGCCGCCCACGGGGATGCGCCCGATCGCGTCCATGCTGTCGCGGAAGGGCGCGGCGAGGCGGACGACGATCGGGAAGTTGCGATCGCCCCCTTCCTCGTAGAGCCGTCCCGCCTCCCGCCCGCCGATCGCGGCCTGGACGGCGTCGTTGATGTCGTCCACGGCGAGCCCGAAGCGGGCCGCGCGCGCGCGATCCACGCGGATGGCGACGGTGGGCTGCCCGAGGGCGCGGAAGACGGCGAGGTCGGCGATGCCGCGCACCGGCGCGATGGTGCGCCTGATGTCCTCGGCGATGCGCGCCAGCACGTCGAGCTCGGGCCCCATGACCTTGATGGCGTTGGCCCCCTTCACGCCCGAGGCCGCTTCCTGGACGTTGTCGGAGATCGCCTGGGCATAGTTGAACTCGACGCCCAGGAACCGGCGCGAGAGCCGCGCCTGCATCGCCTCGACCAGCCCATCCCGGTTCCTGGCGGTGGTCCATTCTTCCATGGGGCGCAGCGGGAGGAAGAACTCGGCATTGAAGAAGCCGGCGCTGTCCGTGCCGTCGTCCGGTCGGCCCTGCTGGGAGGTCGCGGTGATGACCTCGGGGAACTCCATCAGCGCGCGGCGGATCTCGTTGACCGTCGCGTTGCCTTCCTCGAGCGAGATGGTGCCGGGCAAGGTGGCGCGGACCCAGAGATTGCCTTCCTCGAGCGTCGGCAGGAACTCGGCGCCCAATGTCGAGAAGATGTAGAGCGCGGTGGCGAAGATCGCGGCGGCGATGCCGACCGTGCCCGCCTTGCGGCGCTGGGACGCACGGTAGAGCCCCCCATAGGCGGCGCGCAGCCTGGCGACGAGGAAGGTGTCGCGGTCCTCGCTGTCCTCGCGCAGCAGCACGGCCGAGAGCGCGGGCGTCACCGTGAAGGTCGCGATCAGCGCCCCGCAGATGGCGTAGGCATAGGTCTTGGACATCGGTCCGAAGATGCGCCCCTCGATGCCGCCGAGCGTGAAGAGCGGGATGAAGGCGGCCACGATGATCAGCGCGGAGAAGAAGATCGCCTTGTCCACCTCGGACGCCGCGCGCAGCACGGTGGCGGCGACGCCGGACAGGCCGCGCCCGCCGGGCATGGGACGGAATTTCGGTCCCGCATTGCGCCGCGCGAGCCCAAGGTGGCGGTAGATGTTCTCGACCATGATGACGGTCGCATCCACGAGCAGGCCGAAATCGAGCGCGCCGAGCGAGAGCAGGTTGGCGCTTTCGCCGCGCACCAGCATCAGCAGCACGGCGAAGAAGAAGCCGAAGGGGATCGTGGCCGCGACCACCACGGCGCCGCGCAGGTCGCCCAGGAACAGCCACTGCATGATCAGGATCAGGCCGACGCCCACCAGGATCGAATGCACGACATGGCGCGTCGCGATGTTGACGAGGTCCTCGCGGTCGTAGAGCGGCACGATGCGCACGCCCGGCGGCAGGATGCCGCCGGCGTTGATGCGCGCGACCTCGGCCTGCACGCCGCGGATCGTCGGCAGGGTCTGTTCGCCGCGGCGCATCAGCACCACGGCGAGCACCACGTCGTCGTCGTTCTCGTGCCCCGCGATGCCGAGGCGCGGCGTGTTGCCGACCTCGACCTGCGCGACATCGGCGAGCACGACCGGCACGCCCTCATGGCTGCCGAGCACCACGTTCCGCAGGTCATCGAGGCTGCGGATCAGGCCGATGCCCTGCACGACGGCCGATTGCGGCCCGAGATTGATCGTCCCGGCGCCGACCGTCGCATTCCCCGCGCGCACCGAGCGGATCACCTCGGGCAGCGCAAGGCCGTAGGCGTTGAGGCGTTCGAGATCGACGACGATGTTGTAGGCCTTGGTCAGCCCGCCGAAGGAGGTGACATCCACCACCCCCGGCACCCGGCGGAAGCGGCGGTCGAGGATCCATTCCTGGATGGTCCTGAGATCGGCCAGCGAATAGCCGGGCGGGCCGACCAGCCGGTAGCGCATGATCTCGCCGATCGGCGAGAGCGGCGAGATGGTGGGCTGCGCGCCGTCCGGCAGTTCGCGCAGCGTCGCGAGCCGGTTCAGCACCTGCTGCAAGGCCTGGTCGTAGGTGTAGTTGAAGTTGAACTGCACGCGCACGTCGGACAGGCCGAACAGGCTCGTGGAGCGCACCGAGGTCAGGTTCGGCAGCCCGGCCATCGCGACCTCGACCGGGATGGTCACGTAGCGCTCGATCTCCTCGGCGCTCTGGCCGGGATTCTGCGTGATGATGACGACCTGCGGCGGGACCGGGTCCGGATAGGCTTCGATGTTGAGCCGGGTGAAGCCGACGAAGCCGACGCCGATGAAGACGAAGAACAGCAGGATGACGAGATGCCGGCGCTGCAGCGAGAAGGCGACGATCTGGCGCATGGTCTCAGTTCACTGCTGGGCCGGCTGACGATGCAGGCTTAGTCAATCCGCGCCGCGCGGTCCACGAAGAGCGCCCCGCCGGTGACGACGCGCTCGCCCGGGGACAGCCCCTGTGTCACCTCGATCAGATCGCCCGCACGGTTGCCAAGCTGGATCCGGCGGAGCGCGAAGCGATGATCGCCGAGCGCGACCCAGACGCTGGCCTCCGGGCCGCGGTGGATCACCGCATTCACGGGCACGCCGACCTGCTGCGTCTCGTCGCCCACCGCGATGCGGAAGGTCGCGAACATCTCGGGCCGCAGGAGATGATCGGGATCGTCGATCTCCGCCCGGACCGGCAGGCGCCGCGTGGTGGGATCGAGCCCGGCGCCCACCTGGGTGATCCGCGCGCGGAAGGTGCGGCTCGGCAGGGCGTTGACGGAAACGGTGACGTCCTGGCCGACCCGGATGAGCGGCGCGTCGAGTTCGCGGACTGCCGCGACCAGCCACATCGAGCTGAGATCCGAGATCGTGTAGACGGGGTCCCCCTGCCCGGCGGTCAGCCACTGGCCGGGTCCGATCCGGCGCTGCACCACCGTGCCGGCAATCGGCGCGTTGACCGCCACGATGCCTTCCACGCGACGGGTGGTCTCGATGCGCTCGATCTGATCGGGGCTGCGGCCCAGGACGCGCATGCGGTCGCGGGCGGCGGCGAGCGCCGTCTCGGCGACGCGCAGGTCGGCCGCCGCGTTGGTCGCCTCGGCCTGCGCCTGCTCCATGTCGCGCCGGGAGGCGGCGCGGGCGTTGAACAAGTCGCGCTGCCGCACTTCCTGGCGCTGGGCGAGTTCGAGCGTCGTGCGCGCCTTGGCGACGTTGTCCACCGCGGCGAGGAGATCGTTGGCGGCCTGCACGAGATCCGTGGTCTCGATCTCGAACAGCGTCTCCCCGAGATCGACCTGCTCGCCGAGCCGCGCCACCGGGCGGACGACGCGGCCGGTATAGGGCGAGAAGACCGGGGTGGAACGGTCCTCGTTGTAGGAGATGCGGCCCTCGGCCACGCGGACGGCCCGGAAATCCCGGAGCAGCACGGGTTCCACGCGAAGGCTGCGGATCTCGCTTTCCGTGAGCTGGAATTCGCCGGGCGCAAGCGCCGGCGCCGCGGCCGCCGCATGCGGCACCGGTGCGTCGCTCTTCTGCAGCAGATACCAGCCCGCGCCGCCGGCGACCGCCGCCGCGACAAGCACCATGCCCAGCCAGTTTCGGCGCCTCGGCGGGATCTCGGGCACGTCGGCGACATGGGGCATGATCGCAGGACCCGCCGCCCGCTCGCGCGGCACGGCCTCCTCCGTCCTCAGCCGCTCTTCCGCCTTGGGCGGATGCTGCATGACGTTCATCTAGGTCCCAGACTCCCGGGCGGCACCGTGCCGCAGTCGCCGACCATTCCGCAAACCGGAAAACACCGGCCCGACGATCAGGGCCGAAGCCTCACGCTGCGGTGATCTCCGCGGTACCGTGCTTATCGCAGTCGCCGTGTTACGGACTCAAGGGCGATTTCTTAAGTCGGTGACACCCTCATACCAACGGTCGAATGCTTCGACCGTTGGTAGTCATCTTTGCTGACCCTCATGCGCCGGGCGCAAACCTCCGGTTTGCTTGGCTCGCCGGATCACCGGCGGGCCGCATTCGCGGCCTCGGCACGAGTCAAAGCCTCGTGCCGCAGGTATCAAACCTTCCCGGCCGGGGGCGGCTAGATCAGCAACTCGATCAGGAACGGGCCGGGCCGGGCAAAGGATTGGGCCATCAGGTCGTTGAGCTGTTCGAGCGTGCGGGCCTGGGCGGCTTCCACCCCCAGCGAGTTCGCCAATTGGACCCACCCGATATCCGGATTGCCCAGATCCAGCATGTCCATGGCCGTGCGCCCGGGATTGGCGCCGACATTGTGGTACTCGCCGATCAGGATCTGGTATTTGCGGTTGGACAGCAGGACGGTGGTGACCGGCAGCTTCTCCCGCGCCTGGGTCCAGAGAGCCTGGACGGTGTACATGGCCGAACCGTCCGCCTGCAGCGCGATCACGCGCCGCCCCCCGCCCGCGCCGATCGCGGCGCCGACGGCGACCGGCGGGCCGTAGCCGATGGCGCCGCCGCAATTCTGCAGCCAGTCATGGGCGGGGGCGGCGATGGTCATCGGGAAGAAGCCGCGGCCATAGGTCACGGATTCATCGACGATCACCGACCCCTCGGGCATCAGCGCGGCGACGGACTGGGCCAGCCCCTCGGGGCTGAGCCCGCCGCGGGGCGCGTCCGGCCGGGCGCCGACATCCGGCATGGCGGCGGGCGGGGCGCCGATCTCCTCGGCGAGCGCGCGCAACGCGGATTCGGCATCGTGCTCGTTGCGCGAGAGGACATGGATCTGGGCGCCGGGCTTCCAGAACTGGCTGGGGCGGCCCGGATAGCCGAAGAAGCCGATCGGTTCCTTGGCGTTGACCAGCACGATGTGGTCGTAGGGCTCCAGAACCTTGACCGCGAGCTCGTTCACATAGGGCACGCGGTCGAGCGGCAGGCGGCCCCGGCCACGCTGGATGCGGCCATTGGACCCCTCGGCCAGCAGCTTCGCGCCGGTGGCGGCCGCCACGCGGTTGGCCTGGACCTGGGCGCCCTCGCGCAGCGCCAGGCCGCCCATCAGCAGCAGGACGTTCTTCTTCTCGCGCAGCAGCTTCGCCACGTTGCGGATGGCGTGCGGGTCGGCCTGGGGCACGGCCGGAACGGGAAGCGCCTGCGCCACCACGCCGCCCTCGTTCCAGGAACTGTCGGAGGGCAGCACGAGCGTCGCGATCTGGCCCGGGGAGGTCCTGGCGACCTGCACCGCGACGGCGGCATCCGCGCCGACATCGGCGGATTTCGCGGAGGTGCGCACCCAGGCCGAGGCGCCGCGCGCCCAGCCCTCGGTATCGGCCGTCAGCGGCGCGTCGAAGGGGCGGTGATAGACGGCCTGGTCGCCCACGATGTTGACGATGCCGGACCTGGCTCGCCGCGCGTCATGCAGGCCGGAGAGGCCGTTCGCCAGGCCGGGGCCGCAATGCAGCAGCGTGCAGGCCGGCTTTTCCGCCATGCGCCAGTAGCCATCGGCGGCACCCGTGACGACGTTCTCCTGCAGCCCGAGCACGCAGCGCATGCCGGGGATGCGATCCAGCGCCGCGACGAAATGCATCTCGCTGGTGCCGGGGTTGGAGAAACAGACATCCACGCCCGAGGCAACCAGGGTGTGGACCAGGCTTTCGGCACCGTTCACGGCACGACTCTCCCAAAGGTCGGACGCAAGGTGCGATGGCCGGTTCCGCGGGGCAAGCCGGGGGGGGACAGGAAGCAAGGTCGGGGGAGGGAACTCCCCCGATCCCCCCTCCTTCTTTTATTCACAGAAAAGGGATGGGGTCTGGGGAAGAGTTCCCTTCCCCGGAGGGGAAGCTTGCTTCGTCCCCCGGCCTTCCTTGCCCTCAGTTCCTCGGCAGCCGCGCCACCCCAGGCGCGTCGGGGTTCTGGGCGCGGTGGCGCAGCAGGTGATCGGCCAGCACCAGCGCCAGCATCGCCTCGCCCACCGGCACGGCGCGGATGCCGACGCAGGGGTCGTGGCGCCCCTTGGTCAGCACCTCGGCCTCCTCGCCGCGGCGCGTGACGCCCTGGCGCGGGATGAGGATGGAGGAGGTCGGCTTCACCGCGAAGCGCGCAACAATGGGCTGCCCGGTCGAGATGCCGCCCAGGATGCCGCCGGCATGGTTGGCGCCGAACTGCACGAGGCCATCGGCGCCCATGCGCATCTCGTCGGCATTCTCCGCGCCGGTGAGCGACGCCGCGCCGAAGCCGTCGCCGATCTCGACGCCCTTCACCGCGTTGATGCCCATCAGCGCCGCGGCGATGTCGGCATCGAGCTTGCCGTAGATCGGCGCGCCGAGGCCGGGCGGCACGCCTTCGGCCACCACCTCGATCACCGCGCCCACGGAGTTGCCCGATTTGCGGAGCTCGAGCAGCCGCTCCTCCCACCGCGCGGCGGCCGCGGCATCGGGGCAGAAGAAAGCGTTCTGGTCGGCCTGCGCCCAGTCCCATTGCGCGGGGTCCACCCAGTCGCCGCCCATGGCGACCAGCGCGCCGCGGATCGTGACCCCCGCACCGAGAACCTTGCGCGCGACGGCGCCAGCGGCGACGCGCATGGCGGTTTCGCGTGCGGAGGACCGCCCGCCGCCGCGATAATCGCGATGGCCGTATTTCAGCTCATAGGTCAGGTCGGCATGGCCGGGCCGCATCTTCTCGGCGATGTCGCCATAATCCTTCGATCGTTGGTCGGTGTTCTCGATCTGCAGCGCGATCGGCGTGCCCGTCGTCATGCCCTCGAAGACGCCGGACAGGATTCTGACGGCATCCGCTTCCTGCCGCTGGGTGACGAATTTCGACTGCCCGGGGCGGCGGCGGTCGAGATAGGGCTGGATATCGGCCTCCCTCAGCGGAATGCGCGCCGGCGCGCCGTCCACGACGCAGCCGATCGCGGGACCGTGGCTCTCGCCCCAGGTGGTGACGCGGAAGAGATGGCCGAACGTATTGTGGGACATGTCAGCCCTCCGCGGGCAGCAGGCGGCGACCGAGCGCGCGGTCCTGGCGCGCGCTCACCCCTTCTCCACCGTGATGTCCGGCGCATCGGGGTTCTTCATGCCCACGATGTGATAGCCGCTGTCCACGTGGTGCACCTCCCCCGTCACGCCGGCCGAGAGGTCGGAGAGCAGATACATCCCTGCCCCGCCCACTTCCTCGATCGTCACGTTCCGGCGCAGGGGAGAGTTGTACTGGTTCCAGCGCAGGATGTAGCGGAAATCCCCGATCCCGCTCGCCGCCAGCGTCTTGATCGGACCCGCGCTGATCGCGTTGACGCGGATGCCGCGTTCGCCCAGGTCGGTCGCCATGTAGCGAACGGACGCTTCGAGCGCGGCCTTGGCCACACCCATCACGTTGTAATGCGGCGTGACGCGTTCCGCGCCGAGATAGGAGAGCGTCAGCAGCGAACCGCCGGCCGACATCAGCGCCGCGGCGCGCTGCCCGACGGCCACGAAGGAAAAGCAGGAAATATCCATCGCCTGCAGGAAGGCCGCGCGCGGCGTGTCCAGGTAGCGGCCGCGCAGGAACTGCTTGTCGGCATAGCCGATGGCGTGGACGATGAAGTCCAGCTTGCCCCAGCTCTTCTCGATGACCTCGAACGCCGCATCCATGCTGGCGTCGTCCGCGACGTCGCAGGGCACGATGATGGAGGAGCCCACGCTCTGCGCGAGCGGCTTCACCCGCTTCTCCAGCGCCTCGCCCTGATAGGTGAAGGCGATCTCGCCGCCCTGGGCCGCGACCGCGCGCGCGATGCCCCAAGCGATCGAGCGATCATTCGCGACGCCCATGATCAAGCCGCGCTTCCCGGCCATCAGAGTCCCTGTGGCGATGGTGGGTTCTGGCGCGGCGTCGTTCATCCTGGCGGGACCGGTTCCGTTGAGATCATCTCGGTGGTGCCATGCCCCCGGACGGGGAGCAAGAGCTTCGCGCCCCTTGCTCTTTCGTGAAACCGGCCGATACAGACCGTGAAGGAGATTGCCATGAGCGGCCCAGCGGCAACCAACGACGATCCCGTGGCGCAGTTCCAGGCCTGGATGGACGAGGCGGCGAAGTCCGAGCCCAACGACGCCAACGCCGTCTGCCTGGCCACCGCGACGCCGGATGGGCGGCCCTCCGCGCGCATGGTGCTGCTCAAGGGCGTCGATCCGCGCGGTTTCGTGTTCTACACGAACTACGAAAGCCGCAAGGGGCAGGAGCTGCTGGCCAATCCCAACGCCGCGCTGTGCTTCCACTGGAAGTCGCTGCACCGCTCCGTGCGCGTCGAGGGGCCGGTCGAGCCGGTGAGCGCCGAGGAGGCCGATGCCTATTTCAGTTCTCGCGCGCGGACCTCGCGCATCGGCGCCTGGGCCAGCCGGCAGTCGCGCCCGCTGGAGGGCCGTTTCGCCCTGGAAAAGGCCGTCGCCGAATACACGCTGAAATTCGGCCTGGGCGAGATTCCCCGTCCGCCGCACTGGTCCGGCTTCCGCGTGCTGCCGCAGCGCATCGAATTGTGGCGCGACATGCCGTTCCGCCTGCATGAGCGCCGCGTCTTCCACCGCGACGGCGCGGGCTGGCGCCTGGAGACGCTGTTCCCGTGACCGTCCCGGCCGCCCAGGCCGAGGCCGCGGCGCTGCTCGGCCGGCTGACCGGCGCGCGGCCGATCGAGACGCACATCTCGGCGATCTATGTCGGGCCCGACGCCGCCTACAAGCTGAAGAAGGCGGTGGCCTTCACCTTCCTCGACTTCACCGCGCTGGCGACGCGCGAACGCTTCCTGCGGCGCGAGCTCGCGCTCAACGCACCGCACGCGCCGGCGCTCTACCGCGCCGTCCACCCGATCACGCGGGGGCGGGATGGCGCGTTGCGCCTGGGTGGCGACGGCGCGCCGGTCGAATGGGTGCTGGAAATGGCGCCCCTGCGCGAGGATGCCTTCCTCGCCTTCCTCGCCCTCCGCCGCGGCCTCTCCCCGGCCATGCTCGATGCGCTTGGCGATGCCGTCGCGGCCATGCATGCCGCGCTCCCGCCGGTGCCGGGCTGGGACGCCCCGGCCGCCATGCGGCGGGTCATCACAGGCAATCGCGATGCCGCCATCGCGGCCGGAATCGACACGGCACGCGCCGAGGCCTGGGCGGACCAGGCGCTCACGCTGCTGGACAGGCTCGCCCCGATGCTCGCGGCGCGGGCGCAGGACGGGCGCGTGCGGCGCTGCCATGGCGACCTGCATCTCGGCAATGTCTGCCTCTGGCACGGCCGCCCGACGCCCTTCGACGCCCTCGAATTCGACGAGGCGCTGGCGACGATCGACACCGGCTACGACCTGGCCTTCCTGCTGGTGGATCTGGAACTGAAGCTCGACCGCGCCGCCGCCAACCGCGTGCTGAACCGTTATGTCGCGCGCAGCGGCGATGTGGGCCTGGTCGCCGGCCTGCCGCTCTGGCTGTCGCTCCGCGCCATCATCCGCGCGCATGTCGAATCCGCGCGCGGCCGCGATCCGGCGCGCCAATTGCAGGCCGCCGAGACCGCGCTGGCCCCGCCGCCCGCGCGCCTGATGGCGATCGGCGGCCTGCAGGGAACCGGCAAGACGCGCCTGGCCCGCGCCCTCGCCCCGGGGATCGGCCCGGCGCCCGGCGCGCTCCTGCTGCGCAGCGACGAGATCCGCAAGCGGCTGTTCCGGCATCACCCCGAGCACAGGCTGCCGCCGGAAGCCTACGCGGAATCCGTCAGCCGCGCGGTGCTCGGGGATCTCGTCGCCTCGGCGCGCGAAGCCGTGGCCGCGGGACACGCCGTCATCGCCGATGCCACCTTCCTGGATGCAGCCGATCGCGCGGCGATCGAGGACGCCGCGCGGCAGGCCGGCACGCCCTTCACGGGCCTCTGGCTCGAAGCGCCGCTTCCCGTGCTGCAAGCCCGCATCGCCGCGCGGCGCGGCGATGCTTCCGACGCAACGGAAGCCGTGGTGCGCGCCGCCGCGCAGCGCGATCCGGGACCGCTCGCCTGGCACCGCATCGACGCGACCCAAGACCCCCTGCCGGCCGCGCGCATGGCTCTTGCCAGCCCCGCCCCCCCTTCATGCTAGGCTGCCCCGCCTCCATCTGAGGCCCACGATAACGGGGAAGGACTTCACCCATGGCGTATCGGCGCATCCTTCTGCCCCTCACGGGCACCGCGGCCGGGGAATCCGCCCTGGCCACCGCGCTCACGGCCGCGCGCATCTGGGGCGCGCATGTCCATTGCCTGCACGTCCGCGTGGATGCGCGCGATGTCGCGCCGCTGGCGGGCGAAGGGCTCTCGGGCGCCATGATCGAGGAAATGATGGCCGCGACCGAACGCGAGAGCGGGGAGCGCGCGGGACGCGTACGCGCGCTGTTCGAGAAATTCACGCAGGGGCTCGGCGGCGTGACGCTCGCCGACAATCCCGACACGGCGGCGCGGACCGAGGGGCCGACGCTGTCCTTCGAATCCATCGCCGGGCGGGAGGAGGACGTGGTCGCGCAGCAATCGCGCCTCTACGACCTGGCGGTCGTGCCGCATCCGGAGGCCGGGGAGGACGTGTCCAGCAGCGACGCGCTGCATGCCATCCTGTTCGATTCGGGCCGCCCCGTGCTGATCGCACCCCGCCAGGCGCCGGCGAGCATCGGCGCGCGCATCTGCGTGGCCTGGAACGGCACCGCGGAGAGCGCGGCGGCGGTCGCCGCCGCCCTGCCCTGGCTGCACCAGGCGGGCGCCGTGCGCATCCTCTGCTCCGACGAATACCAGCGGCGCGGCCCGGCGGCGGAGGGCATCCAGGCCTATCTGCGCTGGCACGGCATCCAGGCCGAAGTCTTCCCCTTCAAGCCGCAGACGCGCGAAGTGGGAGCGGGGCTGCTGGGCGCGGCGCGGGATTTCGGGGCGGACCTGCTGTCGATGGGCGCCTACAGCCATTCGCGCCTGCGGCAGTTGATCCTGGGCGGCGTGACACGGCATGTGCTGGAGAATTCCGACATCCCCGTCCTCATGTGCCGCTGAGGCTGGTTCGGCCTGCGGCGGAATACCTGCCGTCGTACGTCGCGGCCCTTGAGCGCGGCTCGTCGCCGGACACTGTCTCGCCCGAGCGGACGTGGCTTGCGCAGTTGCGCGCGATCGCCGGCGACGCGGCGGGCTTCCTGGCCGACCTGGCGGAGATGGCACCCGGCGGCACGATCACCCTGCCGGATGGCCGGGAGGTTGCGCGCCTCCCGGGTTTCCGACGCTGGATGTGGGATGAGGATGTCTGCGGCTCGATCGGCTTCCGCTACCAGCCTGGCACCGTGCAGTTGCCGGCCCATGTGCTGGGCCATGCCGGCTATGCGGTCGTGCCCTGGCGGCGCGGCCGGGGCCACGCGACACGGGCGCTCGCTCTGCTGCTTGGGGAGATCGCGCCGCTCGGCCTGTCGCATGTCGAGTTGACGACGGATCCCGACAACCCGGCCTCGATCTGCGTGATCGAGGCCAATGGCGGCGTGCTGGTGGAGCGCTTCACGAAGGGCGCGGAATATGGTCATGCGCCCGCGCTGCGCTTCCGCATTCCCCTCGCGGCGTCATAAGCCCGGGAAATGGTCCCGATCACGTGCGGACCATGGCGCCCTGCCTGCCAGCGCCCCATCTGAGGCCGCGAACAGGACGACAAACCCGTCCGCGATGAGGTTCCCATGATCGAACGCCGACCCTTCTCCAGCCTCGGCAAGGCCAATCACGGCTGGCTCGACGCCAACCACCATTTCTCCTTCGCGAATTACCGCGACCGTGCCCGCGACCAGTGGGGGCGGCTGCGCGTGTGGAACGACGACCGCATCGCGCCGGGCAAGGGCTTCGACCCGCATCCGCACCGCGACATGGAGATCATCACCTACATCCGCAGCGGCGCCATCACCCACAAGGACAGCATGGGCAATGAAGGCCGCACGGAAGCCGGCGACGTGCAGGTGATGAGCGCGGGCACCGGCGTGGTGCATGCCGAGTACAACCTGGAGCCGGTCGAGACGACGCTGTTCCAGATCTGGATCATGCCGGACCGCCGCGGCGAGAAGCCGTCCTGGGGCACGAAGAAGTTCCCGAAGGAGCAGCGCGAGGCGGGGTTCGAGGTGCTGGCCTCCGGCCGCCCGCAGGATTCTGCCAGTGGCGCGCTGCCGATCAACGTGGACGGCGCGGTGATGGCGGCGACGCTGAAGAAGGGGCAGACCCTGACGCAGGCGCTCGCCCCGGGCCGCGCGGCCTATCTGGTGCCGGCGAAGGGGGCCATCACGGTCAATGGCGTCGAGGCCGAGGCCCGCGACGGCCTCGCCATCCGCGAGGAAGGCGCGATCAGCATCACCGCCCGCGAGGATGCGGAGCTGGTGATGGTGGAGGTCGCCGACGCGTAATACCAACGGTCGAATGCTTCGACCGTTGGTATTCATCTTTGCGTGCCCTCAGACGCGTCATGCCGCAGGCATGCGTTCCGCATGACGCGCAAACCTCCGGTTTGCTTGGCTTTCGCCGGACCGCCGGCGGGCCGCATTCGCGGCCTCGGACCGGTCATCCGACC
>JAYRQX010000049.1:0-5479 GCA_041910415.1 Acetobacteraceae bacterium
CGGCGCGCCATCGCCGCCCATCCGCGCGAGGCCGATCCGCAATTCGCGCTGGCCCTCGCGCTGGCGCGCCGTGGCCTGACGGCGGAGGCGCTCGCGCCACTCGCCGCCGCGGCCGCGCTGCGGCCCGACGAACCGCGCTACGCCTATGTCCGTGCCGTCGCGCTCAACGACCTGGGGCGCAGGGAGGAAGCGGTGGCTGTCCTGCGGTCGAACCTCGATCGCCACTCGCGGCATCGCGACAGCCTGATGGCGCTGGCGACGATGGAGCGCGACCGCACGAACCTCGTCGAGGCGGAGCGCCTGGCTACGGCAGCCGCCGCGCTGAACCCAGCGGACAGGGAAGCGGCGGCGTTGCTCGCGCAACTGCGCGGCCTGCGGCAGCGCGCGCCTTCGCTGCGCTGAGGCGGCGCGGGCAGCGGCGGGCGGCATTGTGCTCGCGCAGTCGGCCCGACGTGCCGGACTTGGCGTCAGCCGCAGCGTCGCAAATGCGGGCGCACTTCCTCCACCGCATTTCTTAGCCCAGAGATCTGTGCTGCCTGCTACTCATCCCGCCGCCGCGTATCGCAAATGGTGATCGGACTCTCATCATCGAAGGGGTGACCCGGCCATGGCGGACCGATGGACGTCCACGTTCGGGAGGTCGACAGGCGCGTGCCGGTGGCTGGCATGCGCGAAGCTGACGACGGACATCTGCGCTATTGCGCCAAGCCCTCTCGCTGATGCGCCCAGAGTTCGGGAAATGGCTGAAGCAGCTTGGGCAGGCTGGGAGCGGATCCCACCCTTCCCTCCATCAACTCCTCCACCAGTGTAGGAGCAAGCAGCGTCAGCCGCAGCAGTGAACCCAGATAGCCCCGCTCGATCCGTTCCGCCTCTGCCATCTCGGTGATCGAGGAGTATCGCCCCTCGTCCAGCAGCCGTCGGTAGCGGAACGCCCGCGCCAGCGCCTTGACCAGCGCCGGGTCGGCGCGCGTTGTAACCGCCGCGGCTCTTACCGCCATCGGCGTTACGATTGTCTTCCGTCCCGGCCGTCGGCGGATCTTCAGCGGCACCCGCACCGTGATGCTGGTCGCGGCACTCATGCTGCGGTCTCCAGCGCGGCGGGGGCGATGGCGGTGAGGTCGCGGACCAGTCCGACCAGCCCTTCGACACGCAGACGGATGTCGGCGCCGGCGGGCCCAACCACCACCCGCTCCACCAGCGCCCGCACGATCCGCGCCTGCTCCGCGGGGAACAGTTCGTCCCACAAGGGGTCGAGCCGATGCAGCGCCTCGCGGACCTCACGCTCGGCCAGGTCCGGCGCCTCACGCCGCGCCGCGAGCCAGGTGCCGACCACAATCTCCGGCTGCCGCAGCAGAGCGCGGACCTGGCTGATCACGGCGCCCTCGATCTGCGCGGCCGATACCCGCCGGACGATGGCGTCATCCACGACCGCGTCGGCTTTCAGCACGCGCTGGGCGACGTAGTAGCAATAGCGCCGGCCGTTCTTCACCGCGTGCGTCGGCGACATCGCGCGACCGTCGATGCCAAAGATCAGCCCCTTCAGCAGCGCCGGCGCATGCTGACGATTCTGCGCGGCCCGGGTCCTTGGGCTGACCTGCAGGATCGCATGTGCCCGATCCCACAAATCGCGCGGCACGATCGCCTCGTGCTCGCCGCGGTAGACGTTCCCCTTGTGCGTGACCTCGCCGATGTAGGTCCGTAGGTTCAACGCCTTGTAGACATCTCCCTTGTCCAGCAGCTTGCCGGACTTGCTCGTCACGCCCTCGGCCTGGAGGCGGCGGACCGTCTCGACGCCGGAGCCGGTCTCGACGAACAGCTCAAAGACGCGCCGCACCCGCGCCGCCTCCGGCTCGTTCACCAGCAGCTTCCGATTCTGCACATCGTAGCCGAGCGGCACCTTGCCACCCATCCACATGCCACGCGCCTTCGACGCCGCCACCTTGTCCCGGATGCGCTCCCCGATCACCTCGCGCTCGAACTGCGCGAAACTGAGCAGGATGTTCAGCGTCAGTCGGCCCATGCTGGTGGTCGTGTTGAACGACTGCGTGACCGAGACGAAGGTCACGCCGTGCGCCTCCATGGTCTCCACCAGCTTGGCGAAGTCCATCAGCGAGCGGGAAAGGCGGTCGATCTTGTAGACCACGATGACGTCGACCAGACCCTGCTCGATGTCCGCCAGTAGGCGCTTCAGCGCGGGGCGCTCCAATGTCCCACCGGAGAAGCCGCCATCGTCGTAGCGGTCCCTGACCAAGGTCCAGCCCTCGGCGCGCTGGCTGGCGACATACGCCTCGCAGGCCTCACGCTGCGCATCGAGCGTGTTGAACTCCTTGTCGAGCCCCTCGTCCGTGCTCTTGCGGGTGTAGACCGCGCAGCGAAACTTCTTCGTAGTCGCCGGCATCACCTCGCCGGCAGGTGCCTTCCGCCTCATACGCCACCGCCCGACTGGCGCAGCCCGAAGAACGCCCAGCCGTTCCACCGCGTGCCGGTGATGTGCCGCGCGATGGCCGAGAGCGACCGATACGGCCGCCCCTCATATTCGAAGTCGTCGGCGCCGACGGTGACAACGTGCTGCACGCCGTCATGCTCGCGGAGCAGCCGCGTGCCTGGCAGCGGTCGGCTGTCGGCGCGGATCCGCCGCAGCACGATGTTCCCGCCGTCCAACTGCTCGCCCAGCGCCTCGAGGCGCGCCCGTGTCTCCGGCTTCAGGCCACCATAGGCGAGTTCCTGGATGCGATAGGCGAGCCGGCTGGTGATGTAACTGCGGCTGAATGGGGGCGGTTCCTTCCCGAACAGTTCCCGCCACTGCTGCTTCAGCTGGGCGATCGGTGCCGTCTTGAGAGCAGCCAGTCGCGGTAGCACCTGAGCCTGTGGGATCTTCGGGATGGTGGGCGCCGGCGGCGTGGCGCCCTGCTGCCTTGGCTTCGTGTTTGATCGTCGGGTCATGCGACTCCCTTTCTCCTGGGGTTCGCATGACGGCGCTGCCTTGCGGTCGAGTGTAGGCGAACGTCTCCGCGGGCCTCGACCTGCGTGACGTCCCGGGCGAGATCCTCTGCAGCGCGGCTGCGCAGCCGCAGCAGGCCGCGGGCGAGGAGGTCGCAGACCTCACGCAGATGGGGAGGAAGATGGTGGTTCAGGCCACGGGGCGATGGATGCTGCACGCGCCGCTGATGACAGAGGCGCCGTTAGCCGCGCAATGCATCAATTGCGGCGGCCTCGGCGTCAGGCGCCCACCTGCCGTCCGAGCCAGAGCACGCGCCCGACCACGATGATGTCGTCCGGCTGGAGGTCGCAGAAGCTCGGGTAATGGTCGCGATTGTCCGAGATGACAGTGATCAGCCCGGTGAGGGGGTTCGCCGCGACGCGCTTGGCCTGCAGGCCGCCCGCGGTGCGCAGCAGGTAGATGCCGTCCTTCTGCTGCGGGCGCCGGCTGCCCATGTCGACCAGCACGCGATTACCATGACGCAGCGTCGGCTCCATCGCGTCGCCGTCGATCACCACGACGATCAGATCGCCGATCTCGCCCTGGGTGACCTGGCGCAGCCAGTCGACGCGGAAGGCGTTCCGATAGGCGGGAGCCTCCGGCAGTTCCTCGTCGCCGAGCACCGGTGAGGCGGCATCGTAGACCGGCACCATCGCGTAGCGCTCGCCCGCGATCTGCACGATGTCCGGCATCGCCGTCCGGCCTCGACCAGCGACAGCGTTCGCGCCCGATTCGAGATAGGAGAGGATCTGCGGCACCTCGTGGACCCGCAGGGGGCGCCGGCCCGCGAGCAACCGGCTCACCGTGCTGTTGTCGACACCCAGCGCCGCGGCGAGCCCCTTCTGGGACTTGCCCGGGCGCGCCAGGCCTTCCTTGATCTGCTCGACCGTCACCATGGCCGAGTAGGGGGCCTCGTGGGCGGGGGCGGGGCGGCTTCGGCCCATCGACTCACTCCGTTCTGGCCGCGCGGCGACACCTGTCGCCGGGGAATGAGAGCCGCGATGTTGCAGTAAACGCAACATGTAATCTCTCATGCGGAATCATCGCTAATGATGCATTGCCCGGCGCGCGACACGCTGGGTAATCACAACCTATGATAGAACCCGCGAACACGATCCTCACACGATTTGGTGGGGCCGGACCACTCTCCCGGCGCCTCGGCCTCGACCGCAGCGCGGTCCACCGCTGGGCCCTGCCGCGGAGCCGCGGCGGCAGCGACGGCCTGGTGCCGGCAAAGTACCACCAGCGCCTGCTCGCCATGGCGACGGCGGAGGGGATCGCGCTCACCGCCGCCGATCTGGTCGGCGCGGCGGGCGCTGCCATCACACCTCCCGCGCCCCGGGCCGACGACGGATAGCCCTTCGGCGCCTCGCGCGCCGCGCCCTGCCCGTCCCCATCCCGCCACCGTCTCCCACCGGAGCATCGCTGCATGCTGTCCGAACGATCCTGCATGTCCGAAATCCAACTCGCCGCAGCCGTCATCCACCGCGCGCTGGAGGACGCCGTCACCCCGAATGAGCGGCTGGCCAAGCCGCGCACCATCCAGACGCCGCGTGGGCGTCGGCAGGTATTCACGCCCGGCCTCAAGCCCCGCGAGCGCGAAGAGGCTGTCCGCTTCCTACTCGATGACGGGGAAGGCTGGGCCGGCGCTCGCGAGGCCTGGTGCGATCAGGCCGATCTCGATCCGCTGACGCTGCGCCGCCGCGCCCTGCGGCAGATCCCGCCCGAGAACATCCCCGCCGAGCTGCGCGCGCGACTGCTGTCCACGCCCGCGCCTGCGGGCATGCTTCGCCACCCCCTTCCCGCGGCAGCCTTCATCGCTCCCGTCCCGACGCTGTCGCTGGAGGCCGCATGATGCCCGCGCCCATCCCGAACCGGCCCACCCTCGACGCGATCCGCCATCTCCCGGTGGGCGAGGTCATGACGCTGCCACCGGAACATCTCGCCCTCCTGCAATCCGATGCGCGCGAGGCATTAGACGGCGCCAAGCGCACGGCTGACTGGATCGAGGGCGCGATTGCGCTGCGCTACCTGCAGCACGCCATCGCGGCGCGCGCCACCGCCGGCAAAGACACTGGCACGGTGCGCTTCCTGGACGGCAACGTCGAGATCACTGCCGACCTGCCGAAGAAGGTGGAGTGGGACCAGGGCCGATTGGCCGCGCTCGCCGAACAGATCCGCGCCGGCGGCGAGGATCCCGGCGAGTATGTCGAGATCAGTTTCAAGGTGGCCGAGCGCGCCTATGCCGCGTGGCCGGAGCGTATCCGCGGCGCCTTCGAGCCGGCGCGCACGGTGCGCACCGGCAAACCCACCTATCGGCTCACCATCCTCTCCGACACCGAGCGGCGCGACAGTCCGCATGCGGGCTGCGCCGGAGGCATCGGCTGATGGCGCTCCGGATTGTCACCGCCGACGAGCGCCTCTCGCGCGCGGCCAACAAGACCACCATCGCGCTGTTCGGACCGACCGGTGTCGGCAAGACGACGCAGCTGAAGCGCC
>JAYRQX010000050.1:0-3118 GCA_041910415.1 Acetobacteraceae bacterium
GTCACGTCCTTGCCCGTCAGCTCCGCGCGGCCTTCGGCGGTGCCGGTGAAATACCGCGCGACCTCCTGCTGGATGCGCGCGGCGATCGCGGGCGGTGTGCCGGCGGGGGCGACCAGCCCGTACCAGAAGGGCGCGTCGAAGCCGCGGATGCCGAGGCTTGCGAAGGTCGGCACCTCAGGCAGCGCCGAGGAGGGCGTCGTCACCGCGAAGGCGCGCAGCCGGCCTTCGCGCACCAGCCCGGCCGAGCCCGTCGGGTTGTCCAGCAGCACGGCGACGGTGCCGTTGATCAGGTCCGGATAGGCCTGGGACGATCCGCGATAGGGCACATGCGTCATGCGGATGCCCGTCAGCATCTCGAACTGCCGCGTGAGAAGGTAGCCGAGGGTGGTGGAGCCCACCGAGGCGAAATTCATCGCACCCGGATTGGCGCGCGCGGCGGCGAGGAACTCCGCAAGAGTCGTCCCGCGCGCCGCCGGACCGCCCACGAGGATATAGGGCGTGGCGCCAATTTCGGTGACCGCGGTGAAGGACGCCACCGGATCGTACGGTACGTTCCGCAGCAGCGCGACGGCGGCGGGGTGCGTGGAACTGGTCGCGATGCCCAGCGTGTAGCCATCCGGTGCGCTGCGGGCGACGGCCTCGCTGCCGATGGTGCCGCCGGCGCCGGGGCGGTTCTCGATGACGAAGGGCTGGCCGAAGGCGGTGGCGAGGCGGTTGGTGACGGTGCGCGCCACCACATCCGTGCCGCCGCCCGGCGGGAAGGGCACCACCACGCGCACGGGGCGGTCGGGCCAGGCGCTTTGGGCGTACGCCGGCGCGGCCGCGGCCAGTGCGGCCAGGATCAGCAGGGCGCGCATGCGCTCAGCCCTGCTTCTTGGTCAGTGTCGGGTACACCACCGCGTCGCCGCGGGCCATCATCCAGGCCATGTCCTCCTTCGAGAGGTATTCCGGCGTCGATCCACGCGCGGCGGCCAATTGCTCGACGATGATGTTCCGTTTCACCTCGGCGCAGAGGACCGTGGTGCGATGGTACGCCTCGCTGACCGTGCGCCCCAGCACGGTGAAGCCGTGGCGGCGCATGATGATGCAGTTGGTGTCCTGGATGAATGTCTTGATGGGAGCGACGTCCTCCTCGACGTTCAGATGCGCGGGCAGGTAAGCGGCTGGCTTCTGCATGAGGTAGCTGAAGGTCAGGGAGGTCGAGCGGATTTCCTGGAAGCCCGCGGCGAGGAAGGCGATCGTCTCGTCGTGGTGCAGGTGGATGACGCAATGGATGTCGGGTCGCAGCCGCAGGATCTCGCGATTCATCTGGTGGCCGACGGTCGTCGCGCGGTCCCCATGCAGGATGCGGCCATAGGGGACATCGGTGATGACGAGGTCGTCCGCCGTCACTTCCTCCAGGCTCACGCCCTGGGGCTTCGCGTAGATCACACCGTCCGCGTAATCCGGATGCGCGACGCGGATCGCCATGCCGCCCAGCGTGGACTGCACCAGGCCGCGCGCGTTCAGACGGTGCGCGTAGGTGACGTAGGTCCCGGCGATCTTCGGGTCGAAGACGACGCGCGGGTCGGGCGTGTGCTCGTTCACGCGGTAGCGGGGCTCGGTCGTTCCATCCATGGTCCCGGTTCCTTCTGACCTGAGGGAAGCAGCCTGAAAGCACTGCGTCCGGGATGCAAGGGCTTGGCCGAGGCGACCGCGCGCGCGATACAGGGCGCCATTCAGGAGGAAATCCCATGTCCGCTGCCGTCCCGATCGCAGGGAAGAAATTCATCATCGTCGGGGGCGCGTCCCTGGTCGGCTCAGCCACCGCCGCCGAGTTCCTCGATGCCGGCGCGGCCGAGGTCGTGATCTTCGATAATTTCTCCATGGGCTCCGACAAGGCGATCGCCCATGTGAAGGACAATCCGCGGCTGAAGCTGGTGCGCGGCGACGTGATGCGCATGGGCGATCTGCTGCGCGCGATGGAAGGCTGCGACGGCGCCCTGTTGCTCGCCGCCTACATGACGCTGAACATGGACCGCGACCCCTGGGGCGGGCTCGATGTGAACATCCGCGGCGTGCAGAACGCGATCGAGGCCGCCCGCGCCATGGGGCTGAAGAAGATTGTTTTTGCGTCGTCCAACGCGGTGTACGGCTACGGCCCCGGCGTCTCGGGCGACCTGGTCGAGAGCACGCCCTTCCACAGCGTCGGCGCGCCGCCCGCCGCGATCCTCTACGGCGCGACGAAGATCATCGGCGAACAGCTCTGCCGCGACGCCAAGCGTCGCTTCGGCCTGGACTATGTCGTGGTCCGCTACTCCACCGTCTATGGCGAACGCCAGCATCACCGTGCCGCCAATGCGCTCTACATCATCGAGACGCTGGAGAAGATCCGCCGCGGCGAGAGCCCAGAAGTCTATGGCGACGGCTCCGAGACCAAGCATTTTGTCTATGTCGGCGACCTCGCCCGCGCGAACCGCTGCGCCTTCGAGGCGGACGCGACCGATGTCGCGGTGAACACCTCCGGCCCCGCGCCGACGACGACACTGGAACTCGTGAAGCTGGTGACGGAACTCGCGGGCGGCGGCCCGGCACCCACCTTCGTCGGCGACACGCCGGGTAAGGTGCGCCTCACCTCCGGCGGTGCCTTCCGCATTGCGCATGAAGAAGCGCACAGGAAAATCGGCTGGAAGCCGCAGGTCGAGATGCGCGAAGGGCTGCGCCGCCTGATCGCCTGGCTCGACAGCAACGAAGGCCGGTCGGGATGACAGGCGGCGTCAGCGCCGCCGCGCGCTCCGCAGCAGCGCCAGCGCCGCGACGCCGAGCGGGATCAGACCCACGCTGACGAAGACCGCGCCGAAGGAGCGCAGGAAGGCGGTCTCGGCCGGCAAGGGCATGGCGAGCCATTCCTGCTCCACCGCGCGCTGCAGCAGCGTAAGCAGGGAGGCCGCGCCGACGACACCCATCGTGCGCGTCATCTGCGCCAGGCTCCCCGCCACGCCGCGATCCTCCCGCGGCATGGCTCCCGTCACGATGTCGGTGTAGGCGAGTTGATAGAGGCCAAGCCCCGCGCCATGCAGCGCCAGCGCGAAGGCGACCGCCGCGATTCCGGCCTCCGGCCCCCATTGCCCGACCAGCA
>JAYRQX010000051.1:0-1704 GCA_041910415.1 Acetobacteraceae bacterium
CGCCCATGCCAGCGGCTCGGCGCAGGCGGCCAGGATCACTTCCCGCAGCAGGGGCGAGACGGCGATGACGGCGGGGCTGCTGCCGGCGCGGGTCGCCGCGTCCTCCCGCAGCACCAGGACGCGCATGGCGACGGGGCCGTCCATGCGGATGGCGTGCAGCGCATGGGCGGGCAGGAACAGCGCCGTGCTGGGCGGCACCATCCAGGCCGCGTGGTCCATGCTGATGCGCATGATGCCGGAGACCGCATAGACGAGCTGCGCGCGCTGATGGGCGTGCCGCGCCGTCGCATAGCCGTCCGGATAGTCATAGGCGAAGCCGACGAGGGGGCGGGGCGCGGCCTCCGCCTCGGCGAAGGCGGTCTGTCCGATTGGCGACAGGAATTGGCGTCTTGTCGGCATTATGGCGGGATATAGCCGGATCGGGCCTGGCCGACCACGCCCGCATCCAGGGAGAGCCGCATGGCCGCGCCGATGTTCCCCGACCACCTGATCTTCGTCCGCCCCGACCAGCGGGAGCCCGGGCCGGTGACGCCAGGCCAGGTGCGCGAGAAGGCCTTCACGACGGATGGGCTGTGGGTCGGCTATTGCGACATCACCGCGCGCGACGATCCCGGCGCCTGGCATCACCACGCCAACTACGACAGCGTGATGTATCTGCTCTCCGGCCGCTGCCGCATCGACCATGGCGAGCGCGGAGAAAAATCCACGATCATGGCGGCCGGCGATTTCGGCTTCTTCGGCCAGGGCGTGATCCATCGCGTGCAGATTCTCGACGACGGTCGTTGTGACTATGTTTTCGTTCGCCTGGGCGAGGGGGAGAGCGTGGTGCTGGCCGACGGCCCGGCGCCGCGCATCCGCACGGGCGCACGCTCCGACATGTTCCCGGATGACCTGATCTTCGTGCGGCCGGACCAGCGCGAGCCCGGCCCCGCGACACGGGGGCAGGCGCGCGAGAAGGCGTTCGAGACCGACGGGCTGTGGGTCGGCTATTGCGACATCACGGCGCGGGACGAGCCGGGCGAATGGCATCATCACGCCGACTATGACAGCGTGATGTACCTGCTCTCCGGCCGCTGCCGCATCGACAGCGGGGCGGATGGCGCGACGCGGCAGGAGATGGGCGCCGGCGATTTCGGTTTTTTTGGTAGGGGCGTGATCCATCGCGTGCAGATCCTGGACGATGGGCGCTGCGACTATGTCTTCTTCCGCTTCGGGCGCGGCGAGAGCGTGGTGCCCGTGGGCGGCCCCGGCCCGCGCGCCGTGGCGCCGCGCTGAGGGTGGCCGCGATGGACCTGTCCCAGTGGAAGGGCGTACCGCGGCCGCGGCGCGTGGTGCTCGATGGTCGCCATGCGCGGCTGGAACCGCTCGATCCCGCGCGGCATGGCGACCAGTTGTACGAAGCGGCGTCGGGGGAGGAGGCCGCGCGGCTGCATCGCTGGCTGCCCGACCCGCCGCCCGCCTCGCGCGCGGAGTACGAGCATTGGCTGGTCGATCGCGCGGCGTCGGAGGACCCGATCTATTTCGCGGTCATCGACAAGGCGACCGGACGCGCCGAGGGGCGCGCGGGGCTGATGGACATCGACACCGCGCATGGCCGCGCGGAGATCGGCAACATCCTGTGGGGACCGCGCATGGCCGCGCGGCGGAACGCTTCGGCTTCATCTTCGAAGGCATCTTCCGCCAGCACATGGTGGTGAAGGGGGA
>JAYRQX010000052.1:0-1695 GCA_041910415.1 Acetobacteraceae bacterium
GCCATCCGCATGCTGGGCGTGCTGGCGGTGGCGGCGACGGCGCTGGCGCTGCATTGCGGCGCCCGCGCGGCCGGTGCGCCGCGCGGTGTCGCGCTCACCTCGGGCGTCCTCTATTGCGCGCTGAGCGCGCTGGTCGGCGGGCTGACCACGGGCACCGAGATCCTGATGGCGCCCTTTGTCGCCTCGCCGATGGCGATCGCGCTGGCCGGCGGGCGCCGGGCGGCCCGGCGGTTCGAGGCGCCGGGCTGGGGCGCGCTCATCGCCATGGGGCTGCTGGTCGGCTGGGCGCTGGTGATCAAGCCCGTCGCCTTCCCCATGGGATGTCTCGCCTTCGCCCTGCTGGTGGCGCCGGCGCTCTTCTCGCGCGCGCTCGGCTTCGGCCGGCTGCTCGGCCTGGCGGGCGCCTACGCGCTGCTTTGCGCCACGCCGACGCTGGTGCTGGCCTTCGCCTACTGGGTGCAGGGCGACCTGTCCGAGTTCCTCGACGGCTCCTTCATGGCGCCCTTCCGCTACTCCGGCGGCCGGGTCGGGCTGGGGCTCGCCGCGCGGCAGACCTTCGCGGCGACCCTGGTCCTGCTGGCGCCGGTGCTGGTCGCGGCCGCGGGGCTGGCGTGCCGCGATGCCTTCCGCCTGTCAGGCTGGTACGGGCGGGTCGCGGTCGCGGGTCTGCTGTGGTTCGCTGTCGCGTCTCTGGCGATCATCGGGCCTGGGATGTTCTACCAGCACTATTTCCTGCTCTGGCTGCCCCCGCTCGCCTGGCTGGCGGCGCTGGGTGCCTGGCGGCTCGCTGGCCTGGCGGGCACGGTGCGCATGCCGGTGCTGCTCTGGACGATCGTCGGCGCCCTGGCGCTGGGCGCCTGGCAATACGAGTTCTCGCAGCGTTTCCAGCGGGGCGTGGGCTTCCACCAGCCCGACCCGGTGCGGGAGGTCGTGGAGATCCTGCGCCGCGAAGGCGCGCCGGGCGATTCCCTGTTCGTCGCCAACTACCACACCACTGTCTACTTCCTGGCGGGGGCGCCGGTGCCCACGCGCTACATCTTCCCCGGCCACATCACCGGCCCCTTCAACATGGTCCCCGCCGAGGACATGAATGTGGAGATCGCCCGCATCCTGGCCGCGGCACCGCGCTTCATCGTGGTGGATCGCGGCTGGTGGGACGTGATGCACGAAGGCGCGCAGGAACAGCTCGCGCATGCGCTGCACGATCACTACACGATCGTGGGTCGTGTCCAGGAAGAGCGCGGCGAGGTGGAGATCTGGCGCCGGCTGTAGCCGCCGGTCAGGGCAGCCAGCCCACGATCTCCCGCGCCGGAGGTGGCGCCGCATCGGCGGCGACCGGCACCAGCCCGGCCCGGAACTGCGCCATGCAGCGCGCCCAGGAAGAACCCTTGGCATGGGCGCGGTCGCCCTGCCGCCCGGCCTGCTGCCGCGCCGTCCTGGCCGGATGCCTGCCCGTCGCGGCCTCGGCACGAGTCATACCCGCTGCACAAAGGATTGACCTTTGTGCCCCTCAAACGCCGGGCGGGCCGCCTCCGCGGCCCTTGGCTTCGCCGGATCACCGGCGGGCGCCGTTCGGCGCCTCGGCCCTGCGGGCCGCAGGTCATACCATCGGCAATCCGGTATCAAAGCCTCGTGCCGAGGCCGCGAATGCGGCCCGCTCGCGGTCGGCTGTGCCGATCCGCCGGTCATGCGGAC
>JAYRQX010000053.1:0-8305 GCA_041910415.1 Acetobacteraceae bacterium
ACACCAGACAGCCGCTGCTTCGATCCCGCGGTGTCCTTGACCGGCACCACCGCCCAGATGCCGCCCATCGTCATTGTTCCGCCCCACGCCGCGCGGCGACGCCATCGGCCACCGCGAGTACCGTGCGCGCGAGCGCGATGCGGTCCTCCAGCGTGCGCATCAGCGTCTGCGCCAGGGTCACGGGAACCGCAAGCCCGGCAAGATCCTCCGCATCCGTGCGATCGGCGATGTAGGCGTCGAGGAGATCGCCATAATGCCGCGCGACAGCCGCGGAGGACACCTTGAGGCCGAGCTCGGCCATCATCTTGGCGGTCGGCCCCTTCACCGCCTGCCCGCCCACGATCGGCGAGACCGCCACGACAGGCGCGCCATTGCCGGTGACCAGCGCGCGCAGGCCGGGCACGGCGAGGATCGGATCGACGCTGATGAAGGGATTCGAAGGGCAGATGATGATCGCCCGCAGCGGGCCCTGCTGCAGCAGCCGTACCAGGCCCGGCGCGGGCCGCGCGTCCGCGGCGCCCGCGAAGGCAATCGCGGATACGCGCGGCGCGCAGCGCTGGCGCACGAAGTAGTCCTGGAAGTCGAGCCAGCCATCCGCGGCATGCAGGCGCGTGCGCACAGGCGTGTCGCTCATCGGCAGGATCCGCGCGCCGACGCCGAGCGCGCGCGCGATGTCGTCGGTGATCTCCGACAGCGTGTCGCCCGCGCGCAGGCGCCGCGTCCGCTCGACATGCAGTGCGAGATCCTTGTCGCCGAGCTGGAACCAGGTCTCGGAGCCGAGCGCGGCCGTCGCCTGCATGAAGTTCCAGCTCTCTTGCGCGCGCCCCCATCCGGTCTCGGGGTTGGCGATGCCGGCCAGCGTGTAGACGAGTGTGTCGATGTCCGGCGAGATGGCGAGGCCGAGATGCTCGAAATCGTCGCCGGTGTTGGCGAGGATGGCGAGGTCGGAGGATGCCAGCACGCGGCTCAGTCCGAGCGCCAGCTTGGCGCCGCCGATCCCGCCGGAGAGGGCGAGGACGATGCCGCGTCCGGGCGTGCTCATCGGAACAGGTCCTCCTCCGGCGGGCGCAGCAGGGCGGATGCGGGGGTCGCCGGCGCGGCCCAGGCGAGCCCGCGGATGATCACCACGGGCATGCCCTCGGCCGCCTGTCCCATCAGCAATCCCGCCGCGGCGGCGATCTCGTCGGCGAAGCCGGTCTGCGTCACCAGCAGCGGCCGGCCGAACAGGTCCGGCTGGCCCCTGAGGTCGCGCAGCGACGGGAGCCCGGCCGCGCCCAGCGCCACGCCGACGGTCCCGCGGCGCCAGGCCCGGCCGAAGCTGTCGCTGACGATGACGGCGACGGCACGGCCGCTGCGTGCCGCGAGGGCCGCGCGCAGCGCCTCCGCCGAGGCATCCGGATCCTCCGGCAGCAGCAGCACGCGCTCGCCGCCCCCCGGCTCGACATTCGAGTGGTCGATGCCGGCATTCGCCATGACATGGCCGCGCCGGTGCTCGACAATGATGAGTTGCGGCCGGTGGCGGACCACCCGGACCGATTCGGACAGGATCAGCTCGACAAGGCGCGGGTCCTTGCCGGTCTCCGCCGCGAGTTGCAGCGCACGCGCCGATGGCGCGACCCCGTCCAGCGCGACGGACCGTCCCTCGGCCTTGGACACGATCTTCTGGGCGACGACGACCACGTCGCCATCGGCGAGCGCGACGCCGTTCGCCTCCAGCGCGGCGCCGATCAACGCCTCCAGCCTGTCGCCGGGCCGGACCAGCGGCATCCCAGCGAGCGCGATCAGCGAGAGCCGTGTTTCCGGCATCGGCAGACATCCACCCGGGCGGCGATCCGACGGCAACCGCCGTGCCTCGTCCCATCATGTGCGCGCGACGGCGCCATCAGCCGAACCGGGCGCGCAGCTTCGGCAGCACCTGCTCGCCATAGAGCTTCAGGAAGCGCGCTTGGTCCGGGCCCGGCGCGTGGAAGACGAGGTGGCGGAAGCCCAGCGCGACATAGGCGCCGATCCTCTCGACCTGCTCGTCCGGGTCGGTCGAGACGATCCACCGGCTTGCGGTGCGCTCGATCGGCAGCGCATCGGCCAGTCTCTCCATCTCCATCGGATCCTCGACGCTGAGCTTCTCCTCCGCCGTCAGCGCGAGGGCGCCCCAGAAACGCGTGTCGGTCCGCGCCCGCTCGGGATCGGTGTCGAAGGAGACCTTCATCTCGATCATGCGATCGACGGCCTCGGGCGGCCGCCCGGCGGCCTCAAGCCCGGCCGACAGGTTCGGCAGCAGCGTCTCGGTGTAGAGGGATGGCGCCTTGCCGCTGGTGCAGATGAAGCCGTCGGCCATGCGGCCGGCGTATTTGGCGATCATCGGACCGGCCGCGGCGACGTAGATCGGCACAGGCTCGGCCGGCCGGTCATAGATCGTCGCATTCGCGGTCCTGTAGAATTCGCCTGTGAAGGTGACCCGGTCCTCGCGCCACAGCTGGCGGATCAGGCGGACGGCCTCGCGCAGCCGCGCGAAGCGTTCCTTCGCCTCGGGCCAGGCCGCACCGGTGGCGGGAACCTCGTTCAGGGATTCGCCCGTGCCGATGCCGAGGACGATGCGGCCGGGGAACATGGCGCCGAGGGTCGCGAAGCATTGCGCGACGATCGAGGGATGGAAGCGGAAGGTGGGGGTCAGCACGCTGGTGCCGATCTGCACGCGCTTCGTCCGCGCGCCCGCCGCGCCGAGCCAGGCGAGCGAGAAGGGCGCGTGGCCGCCAGTGTGTCGCCAAGGCTGGAAATGGTCGCTGACGAAGACAGAATCGAAACCCACCTCTTCGGCGAGTATCGCGTAGTCGAGCAACGCGCCGGGGCCGAACTGCTCGGTCGAGGCCTTGTATCCCAGTCTCAGCATCCGGGCGCCCCATGATATGGTGAGTGCTCGAGCGAGACATAAAGGCGGCCCGCACCGCCGGCTTCAATGAAATTTTGCCTTGGGCTGAGACACAAGCGCGGGTTGGTGTGGGATGCAACGCCATTGGCGGGGCACCGTTGACGCCCGCTCAGCGTCACGGCTTCAACGACCGGGAAGCGGCGGTATCGGCGCCGCGCCAGGCGCCGATCGGGCACGAACTCAGCGGCGCAGCTTGATGCCGATCCCTGCGGCCGCCGCGCGCTCCAGCGCGAGCCGGGCCACCGCGATGTCGGTGAGTCCGATCCCCGCATGCACGAACATGGTTCGCAGGCCCGGTTCCGGCCGCCAGTCGCAGGCCCCCGTGATCAGGTCTGCGAGGCTGGCGTCGAAACGCTCGGTCCAGGGGATCATGCCCTTCCGGGACAGAAGGCGACTCTGCGCGATGTCTTCGGTCAGGATGCGGTCGAATAGGTGGACATCGCCGCCGTTCCAGCCGCGTGCGAGATCAGGGGCACCCACGAAGCACCCGGGTGCGAGCAGCGCGGGTGACAGATCCTGCCTCAGCTCCGGCCCGCGCGGAGCGCTGGTGATCACGATGTCCCGGTCCACCATCGCCTCGGCCGCGGTGCCGACGGCACGCGCCGGGATGCCCTGGGCGCGCGCCGTCTCGGCAAAGCGTTCCGCCGTTGCGCGGCTGCGGCTGAAACACAGTACATCCGACAGAGGGAAGAACGCGCGCATCGCATCGAGATGCGCGTGAGCCTGAACGCCGCAGGCGATAAATCCGATACGGGAGCTGTCCGGCCTTGCGAGCCGCCGCGCACCAGCCAGCGTGACCGCGGCGGTGCGCGCCGCCGTGATGAGGTCGCCATCCAGTATCGCCGTGACGGCACCCGTCTCGACATCGGACAGCACGATCACGCCCGAGATGTTCGGAAGGTCGCGACCCGTGTTGTCGGCGCCGCTGACCCACTTGACGCCGGCCACGCCCACATCCCGCAGGAGCGCCGGCATCGCATAGGAGAAGTTCGTCCCGCTCGCGAACAAGCCGACTTTCGCGCCATTCACGGCCTGCCCTCGCGCCATCGCCGCGAACGCCGCTTCGACGACGGGAAGACAGGCGGCTGGCGTCAGGTCCAGCCGTGCGATGTCGGCTTGCCCCAGATAGGTGATGTCGGGTGATTGCTCCACCGTTCAGTCCAGCCGCAAGCCCAGCTTGGCAATCACCTCCGACCATTGCGCGCGTTCGCGCGAGACACGCGTCGCAAGGTCCGCCGGTGTCCCGCCGATCGTCTCCACGCCCATCTCGGAAAGACGGGCGCGGACCTCTGCGCTCGCCAGCACCTGGTTCGTCGCGGCGTTCAGTATGGCGATCGCCGAATCCGGCGTATTCGCGGGCGCGAAGACGCCCCACCAGGCGGCAGCCTCGAAGCCCGGGACCGTCTCCGAGATCGCGGGGAGGTCGGCGACGAGCGCCGAGCGTTCACGTGAGCTCACCCCGAGTGCGCGCAGCGCGCCGGAACGGATGAACGGCAGCGCCGTCGAGATGCCATCCACGCCGATCGTCACATGGCCTGCGACCAGGTCCGTCAGCATCGGTCCGCTGCCGCGATACGGCACATGCGTCAGGGTGAGGTCCGCGCGGGCGCGCAGGAGTTCCATCGTCATGTGCGGGGTGGTGCCGGTGCCGCCCGAAGCGAAGCTCCAGGGCGCGGCCGCGGCACGTGCCCCGGCGATGAACTCAGCGATCGTGCGCGCCGGATGTGAGGGATGCACGAGCACGACATTCGCCGACACGAAGGTGGCGGCCACCGGCGCGAAATCCCTGATCGGGTCGTAGGGAAGCTGGGGATTCGCGGCGGGGTTTATGGCGTGCGTGCCGGCGGTGGCGAAGAGCAAGGTGAACCCATCGGGCCGGCTGCGTGCCACGGCTTCGGTGCCGATGCTGCCACCCGCGCCGCCGCGGTTGTCGACCACGACAGGCTGGCCAAGACGCCGGCCGAGCTCCTCGGCGAACAATCGCCCGAGCACGCCCGTGGGACCACCGGGCGGGAAGGGGACGACGAGCCGCAGCGGCTTGTCGGGGAAGGGCGCCTGCGCCCTGAGGGAACGCAGCGCAGGCAACGACGCAAGCAAACCCGGCACGAGTCGTCGTGTCACCATTGCGCAGATGCCTTTCCACGGCTTGGCAGGGAATCTAGCCCCACCATGCCGCGCGCCACAAGCGAGCGCGGCCGACGACCATGGTCGGGTGGTGAGTGGAAACGGCGTCGTCGCGATGTTCCCCTATGCGGGCCATTCCCGCGCGTGCTTACCTTGCGACGATCCGGTGCAAGGCGCGCCGCCGATGTCACGGCGCCTGGAACAGCGGGGAGAAGGACATGCGTATCAAGCACATCGCCTTTGCCACGGCCGCCTGGTGGGCGACCCTCGCCGGCGCGCCGGCCATGGCGCAGTCGATCGGCACCAGCCGTACCCTCGATGCCGTTCGCTCCCGGGGTCAGCTCATCTGCGGCGTCTCGACCGGGACTGCGGGCTTCGCCCTGCCTGATTCCCGAGGCGAATGGCAGGGGCTGGATGTCGACATGTGCCGGGGCCTTGCGGCCGCCATCCTGAACGACGCGTCCCGGGTACGGTTCGTCCCGCTCTCCAATTCGGTGCGCTTCACGGCGACGACCAACGGCGAGATCGACGTCCTGTTCCGGAATTCGACGCAGACCCTGATGCGCGACACCACGCTCGGCCTGCGTCAGGCCACAACGTATTTCTACGATGGCATGAGTTTCATGGTGCGGGACAATTCCGGCGTCAATCGCGTCGTGGAACTGGCCGGCGCGACGATCTGCATCCTCCAGGGCACGACGACGGAGCAGGTCACCGCGGAGTTCTTTCGCACGAACAACATCACCTTCACCCCGCTGCTGTTCGAGCGGCTCGACCAGGCCATGGCGGCGATGACGGCCGGGCGCTGCGACGCCTATGCGAATGACGGTTCCAGCCTGGCGGCCGTGCGCGCCACCCTGCCCAACGGACGCGACTATCGCGTCC
This sequence comes from Acetobacteraceae bacterium, assembly GCA_041910415.1. Lineage (GTDB taxonomy): Bacteria > Pseudomonadota > Alphaproteobacteria > Acetobacterales > Acetobacteraceae > JAYRQX01. Next base: position 5,936 of record JAYRQX010000053.1, read on the forward strand.
TGCAGGAGCGGCTGTCGAAGGAGCCCTATTCCGCGTTCGTGCGCCAGGGTGACGAGCTTTGGTTCAGCATCGTCCGTTGGTACACGAATGCCATGATCGAGGCGGAGGAACTGGGCGTCACGCGGGCCAATGCCGAGGAGATGCGCCGGACCAGCACAAGCCCCAATGTGCGCAGGCTGCTCGGCCATTCCCCCGAGATCGGTGAATCGATGCGGCTCAGCCCGGATTGGGCGTACAACGCGATCCGCGCGGTCGGCAATTACGGCGAGCTGTACGAACGGCACATGGGGCCCAATACGCCAGTGAACCTGCCGCGCGGCGCGAACAACCTTTGGACGAATGGCGGATTGCTTTACGCGCTGCCGATACGCTGAGATGGGCGAAGGTGGATGCTGACGCCCTGGCACCCGCAGGCGGGTTGCGGCGCGCGGGTGCTCTATTCGGGCTGTATGCCCGCGGAGCGAATGGCCGATGTCCATTTCCGCGTCTCTGTCCGGATGAAGAGTGCGGCCTCCTCCGGTGACGAGGGAAAGACGGCCATTCCGAGCCCTGACGACAATCGTGCCTGAAGATCCGGTGACGCGGCCGCGGCCCGTACCGACGCGTTCAAATGAGAGACGATCGCGGCCGACGTACCGACCGGACAGAGAAGCAGGAACCAGGCGAAGAGTTCGTAGTCGGCGAGGTTGGCGGCCTCGGCGACCGTTGGCACATCAGGCAACTGGGGTGCCCGAACGCGGCTGGTGACGGCCAGCGCGCGGATGCTGCCAGCTTGAATGTGCGAAAGCATGACGCTGGGATCGGCGGCAAAGAGGTCGACGCGGCCTGCAATCAGATCCTGCGCCGCGAGTGGCGAGGCGCGATACGGGACCATCAGCATGCGCACGCCCGCCATGGCCGTCATCATCTCGACCGCGACGTGCTGGGATGCGGAGGCCTGGGCGTAGGTGATCGTCTCCGGCCGGGCGCGGGCATCGGCCAGCAGATCCGCGAGCGTCGCGTATCGGCTGTCTTTCCCGACGCAGAGCACGAGGGGCACGCTGGCGAGCGTGGACACCGGGGTGAAGTCGCGCTCGGCGTCGAAGGGCACGCGGCGGAAGAGAGCGGTGGCGGCGGCATGGGTTGAGTTCGTACCGAACAGAACGGTCATGCCATCGGGAGTCGCGCGCGCGACGAACTCCGCGCCCAGCATGCCTCCGGCACCCGCACGGTTCTCGATGACAATGACCTGGCCGAGACTTGGGCGCATCGCTTCCGCGAACAGCCGCGCGACGGTGTCCGTCGCCGAACCGGGCGCGAACGGAACGACACCGCGGATCGGTCCTGACGGCCATGGCTGGGCATACGCCGCGCGGATGGCAGGCAGGGCGGCGGGCCCGGGAAGGCAAGCGAGCAGGCTGCGGCGACGGACCAAAGGATAGACCCTCCCGTGCTTGCCGGCAGTCTATTCAGCGACGGCAATGATGGCCAGCGCCACGGCGGTCCGGCACCCCCTTGCCTCCCGCACGGTGCTCCATCACGCTGGACCGGTCGGAGGGGTTCCGCCATGAAGCGACGCGATGTCCTCAGATCATCGGCCGTGGCGGGTGCGGCGATGATCGGCGCTCCCAGCCTTGTCGCGGCGCAGGCGCAACGGGTGCTGCGCTTCGTGCCGCAGGCGGATCTGGCGATCCTCGACCCGATCACGACGACAGGCTTCGTCACGCGCAACCACGCCTTCCTCGTCTTCGACACGCTCTATGGCTGGGACGAGCAGTACCGGCCGCAGCCGCAGATGGTCGAGGGCCACACGATCGAGGATGGCGGCCGCACCTGGACGATGACGCTGCGGGACGGCCTGCGCTTTCATGATGGCGAGCCGGTGCGCGCGCGCGACGTCGTCGCCAGCGTGCGGCGCTGGGGTGCCAGGGATTCCTTCGGCATCGCGGTCATGGCGGTGGTGGACGAGATCAGCGCGACATCGGACCGCGCAATCCGCTGGCGGCTGAAGCGGCCCTTCCCGCTGCTGCCGGATGCGCTCGGCAAGGTGGGCGCGAATGTGTGTTTCATCATGCCGGAGCGGATTTCATCGAGCGATCCGATGACGCCGATCGGCGAGATGGTGGGCAGCGGCCCCTTTCGCTTCGTCGCGAATGAGCGCGTGCCGGGGTCCCGTGCGGTCTATGCGAAATTCGACGGCTATGTCCCGCGCCCGAACGGGACGGCGAGCCTGCTCGCCGGTCCGAAGCTTGCGCATTTCGACCGGGTAGAGTGGATGACGATCCCGGACGCCTCGACGGCCGCGAACGCGCTCAGGCGAAATGAGGTGGACTGGTGGGAGCAGCCGACCGCCGATCTGCTGCCGGTGCTGCAGCGCGGGCGCGGGCTGAG
>JAYRQX010000054.1:0-8274 GCA_041910415.1 Acetobacteraceae bacterium
GCACGGCTGCCGCCGACCTCCTGCCCGCCTTCCGATTCCAGCGTGTAGAAGGCGTCGAATTCCATGCCCGCAGGCTGCCAGATGCAGCGCGACATGGTCTCCGCGAGCGTCTCGCCCATCGTCGCCGAGATGAGGCAGCCGAGCACATAGGTATCACCCGTGCAGTACTGGAACCGACTGCCCGCCGGCGCTTCGGCGGGCAGGGCGCGCATCAGCGCCAGCACGCCGCCCGGCACCTTGTCGCCGAGGGACTTGCTGTAGCGGTTCACATCCGAATGCCGGTCCGTGTAGTCCTCGCTCCAGCGTACGCCGGAGGACATGGTGAGCAGGTGCCGCACCGTGACGGCGTCATAGGCCGAGCCGCGCAGCGCTGGCAGGTGGCTCGCGACCGTGTCGTCCAGGCTGCCGATGCGCCCTTCCGCCACCGCGACGCCGACCAGCGTCGAGGTCAGCGATTTCACCGTGGACATGGTGCTCCAGCGGGTGCCTTCCGTCAGGCCCAGCGCGTAGCGTTCCAGCACGATGCACCCGTCATGCAGCACCAGCAGCCCGGCGACCTGCGCGCGGCGGATGTAGTCCTCCACGCCGTAGCCCTGGCCGTAGCGCGGCGCGATCTCCGGCCCGCGCGGCAGGGGTTGCATCTGCGCGCCGCGCTTGATCGTGCGCGTGGCGAAGATGCGATCCACATTGGCATAGGCGTGGGCCTGCTGTGTCGGCGGCAGCAGCAGGAAATCCTCGCCCGCCGGCAGGACGTGCCTGGGCTCGGCGCTCATGCCGGCTCCATGTTCCAGAACACCAGGATCTGGTCCGCCACCACACCGCGCAGGTTGGACCGGTGGCCCGTGACGGCGCGGTAGCCGCCGAGCGGGATGGAGAAGGCCTCCTCGTTCGACAGGCGTTGGAGCTCGGCTGCGATCGCCTGCTGGCGCGCGGGATCGGTCTCGAAGGAGAAGGCTTCGCGCAGCCGGTCGAACTCCGGAAAATCGGACCAGCCGACATAGCCGCGCCGCCCGCGGCCATCGAGGTTGAGGTTCGTCACCGGGCTCATCAGGTCGAGGTTCGACCACAGGCCCCAGGCGATGGACCAGCCGCCTTCCGAGACCGGCACGTTGCGGTTGCGGCGCGCGAGCAGGCTGTTCCAGTCCATGGAATCGACCTGCACATTCATGCCGAGCGAGCGCAGCAGCTGCTCCGTCACCGGCGCCATGGCGCTGCCGGAGGGCAGGTCGGCGGGATGGAGGATGATGACCTTCTCGTTGTTGTAGCCGGCCTCGCGCAGCATCGCGCGGGCGCGCTCGATATTGGCGCCGGGGCCGGGTACGTCGGCCGCATAGGGGGATTCGCAACTCAGGATGGAGTTGCAGGTCTGCGTGATGCTGTCGTCGCCGACCTGCGCATTCAGGTAGTCGCGCTGGTTCACGCCCATCATCACCGCCCGGCGGATACCGCGGTTGTTGAAGGGCGCCTGGTCGCTGTTGAAGCGCATGATCATGAAATTGCCGACGCTGCGCTGCTTCAGCGTCACGCCGCGCGCGCGCCTGATCAGCGGCATGAGGTCGGAGGGCACGTTCTCCAGCACCTGCGCCTCGCCGGTGACGAGCGCATTCGCGGCCGTCTGGCTGTCGGCGATCTCCAGCCATTCCACGCGATCGACCTTCGCGACCTTGCCGCCGGCAAGGCCCGAGGCGGGCTCGCTGCGCGGGACGTAGCCGTCGAAGCGTTCATAGACGACGCGGTCGCCGGACCGGTGCTCGGCGGCGATGAAACGGAAGGGGCCCGATCCCGTCGCATCCGTGATGCGCTGGTCGGCGGGCACGTCCACGATGCGCTTCGGCAGGATGAAGGGCACGGGGCCGCCAGGCTTGCCGAGCGTTTCCAGCACCAGGCCATAAGGGCGCTTGAGCACCAGGCGGAAGCGCGCATCGTCCACCGCTTCCAGCCGCTCCGTCACGCCAGCCAGGCGCGTGCCCAGCGCGTCGCGCGGCATCCAGCGTGTGAGCGAGGCGATGACATCGGCCGAGGTGACGGGTGCGCCGTCGTGGAATCGAAGCCCTGGGCGCAGGCGGAAATCATAGGTCAGGCGATCCGCCGAGACCGACCACTCGCCCACCATCTGCGGGTGCGGCCGGTTCTGCGCATCCATCGCGAAGAGCGTGTCGTAGACGAGATAACCGTGGTTGCGCGTGATGTAGGCCGTGGTGCCGTAGGGATCGAGCATGCCCAGCGGCGCATGCATGATCGCCTTCACCACGCGCCGTCCCTGCGCGCGCGCAGGCGGCGTGACGGAGGCGACGGCGAGACCGGCGGTGCCGAGGAGCATATCGCGGCGGTTGGTCATGGTTCGTATCTCCGTCAGCTCTGCACGGCCCGCCCGCGGCGCGGGTCGGGCCAGAAGGAAGTGCCGCGGCGCGCGAGGCCGCCGCCGATGCCCATCGGCACGCCATCCGCGCGCCAGCAGGATGCGCCGGTCATGCGCGCGCCGTCGAACAGGATCGCGGCCATGCCGCCGGCGATGTGGTCGAGATCGACCACGGGATGACCCATCGCCGCGAGCGCGTCGCGGATCGGCTGCGGCACGCCGCGCTCGATCTCCGCGTCCGGGCCGTGGGTGAAGACGCGCGGCGCTTCGACCGCTTCCTGCACGCTCATGCCATGGTCCACCAGGTTCATCACGAACTGGAAGACCGCCGAGGGGATGCGGTGCGCGCCCGGCAGGCCCACCGCGAAATAGGGCGCGCCGTCGCGGTAGCCGATCATCGCCGTGATGCCGCTGGTGATGCGCTTGCCCGGCTGCAGCGACAGCGCGTTGCCGGGATGCGGATCGAAGAGGAACATGTAGTTGTTCGGGATGATGCCCGTCCCGGGAATCATGATGCGCGCGCCGAACAGCGAGTTGATCGTCTGCGTCGAGGTGACGATGTTGCCGTGCCGGTCTGCGATGGTGACATGAGTCGTGTTGTTGGACTCGTTCGACAGCACGCGGGAGACATGGTCGCGGGCGCGCGTCACGTCGATCCCGGGCCGACACTCATCGCCATAGGCCTTCGAGATGAGCCGCGCGACGGGCACATCCACGAAGGCGGGGTCGGCGGTCGCGGCGCGGCGATCGGCGGCGGCGATCTTCAGCGCCTCCAGCACCAGGTGCAGCGTCGCCTGCGTGCCGAATCCGGAGGCGCGGAGATCGAAGCCTTCCATGATGTTCAGCATCTGGATCACATGCACGCCGCCCGAGCACGGCGGCGGCGGGCCGACCACCTCGACGCCGCGATAGGTGCCGCGCACGGGTTCGCGCGTGACGGTGCTGTAGTTGGCAAGGTCGGAGAGCGCCATGCAGGAGCCCTGCGAGCGCAGGTGATCCACGATACGCGCACCGAGCGCGCCGCCATAGACATGCGACGGCCCGTGCTCGGCGATCGCACGCAGCGTCGCGGCATAGTCGGGCATGGCGAGCCAGTGCCCTTCGGGCAGCGGCGTGCCGCCCGGCAGGAACAGCGCCGCCAGCCCGGGATCGAGCGCCAGGTCGGGCGCCGTCTCGGCGATGCAGGACGCAAGATAGGCGGTGACGGCGAAGCCGTTCGTCGCATGGCGGATCGCCGGTTCCAGCACGGCGGCGAGCGGCCGTGTGCCATAGCGTTCCAGTGCCTCGCACCAGGCCTTCAACGTGCCCGGCACGGCCACGGCCGCCGCGCCGACGCGGTTCGCGCGGTCCGCGGCCTCCATATAGTCAGGCCAGGTGTCGGAGACGGGCGTGTACATGTCCGGCCGCGACGCAGCCGGCGCCGTGGAAAGGCTGTCGAGCACGATCTCCCGCCCATCCGCCAGGCGGATCAGCGCGACGCCGCCGCCGAAGAAGCCGACCATCATCGGCTCCACGACCGTCAGCGTGAACAACGCTGCGATCGTCGCGTCGATCGCGTTGCCCCCGGCGGCCATCATCTCCGCCGCCGCGGCGGAGGCCAGCGGGTGATTGGTGACCGCCATCCCGCCTTCGGCGGTGACCGGCGCCTTTTCGGGCGTGAACGGGGCCCCCGCGCATGCACGCCATCCCGCCATCGACCGTCCTTCCACAATCTCGAACTGCAGAGCCATCGGTACGACTATCGGCGCGAGGGAGCAATATGAACGATCGGGCAAAGCATGGCGCGTTGCCGGGGGATGGGTCCATCGCCACTGAGATGCTTGACGCCGCCGGCGCGTCGCTCACACCGTTGTCGTTCAACGCGGCTCGCCGCGGGAGTGCGTCGCAGTCTCGTGCGATCGGCGGCGCGGCCATTGGAAGATGGGATCGGGACGATGAAGATGTTCGGCAAGAACGCGCTGTTGACAGGCGGCGCGAAGGGCATGGGCGCCGCCATCACCACGACGCTGGCCCGCGCGGGTGCCGATGTCTTCCTCGCCGCGCGAGACGCGACTGCGCTCAATGAGGTGGCAGAGCGGGTCCGGACGATGGGGCGCCGTGCCGACATCTGTGCCTGCAATGTCGTCAATGAGGCCGAGGTCGCGGACATGGTCGGCAAGGCCGGGCGATTCTTCGGGGGAAAAATCGACATCCTCGTGAACATCGTCGGAATCACCGGGCCGATCGAGACGCCCGTGCAGGATATCAGGGCTGCCGAGTTCAGCGACGTCATGGAGACCAATGTCCGCGGCCTGTTCCTTCCGATCAAGTTCGTGCTGCCTTCCATGATCGAACGCCGCGCCGGGAAGATCGTGAATATCGGCGGCGCGGCCGGGCTGCGAGGCTACAAGTACAGGGCGGCGTACAGCGCGTCCAAATGGGGAATCAGGGGATTGACGCGAACGGTCGCGCTTGAAGTCGGCCGTCACAACATCAACGTCAATACCGTGTGCCCCGGCATCGTGCGCAGCCCTCGGCTTGAGAAATTGTGCGAGGAGAAGGCCCGTGTGAGAGGGTGGACGTACGAACAGGTCTACGAAGAATACATCCAGGACATGGCGCTCAGGCGCCTGACGGAGCCCGACGACGTCGCGAACGCCGTGCTGTTCCTCGCGAGTGAAGACGCCCGGAACATCACGGGTCAGGAACTGGTCGTTGACGGGGGCTGGAACGTGTAGGTCCCGCGCGCTGCGCAGGCGTCAGCCCCGTTCCGGCACACCGAACCCGCCACCACCGCTGGTGTGGAACACGACGCGATCTCCCTGCCGCACCATCAGATTCGCCTTTCCGCGCAGTTCCTCCTCGGTTCCGTCGCGCCGCTTCAGAACGCATTTGAAGGGTGCGCCCGGCTCGCCGCCCGCCAGGCCGTAGGGCGGGATGACCCGGCGCTCGAACATCGTTGTCAGCGACATCTCCTCGGCGAGCACGACATACTCGCGGACGGCGCCCTCGCCGCCGCGGAACCGTCCCGCACCGCCCGAACCGTGGCGGAGCGCCTGGTAGCCGATGCGGATCGGGAATTCGGCCTCGATCACCTCGGCCGGCGTGTTGTTGGTGTTGGTGAGGTGCACACGCGTCGTGGCCGAACCGGCGCGATTGAAGCGCGCCCCCTCGCCGCCGCCATGTGGCTCGTAGAGCGTCTTCCATGCCCCGTCGCGCCCCGCGCCGCCGAAGATCAGCAGCCCCGCGGTGGTCGAGCCACCCGCCGCAAGCCGTTCCGGAATCGCCTTCTCGAAGGCGCGGAAGATTGCGTCCACGGCGCGCTGGGATGTCTCGTGGTTGCCGCCGACCAGGGGCTTCTCCGGCGGCGGCTGCAGCAGGGAACCCGGTCGGGTCGTGATCGTCAGTGGCCGGTAGCACCCGCCATTGGGCTGGATGTCCGGCCCGGCGATGGCCTTCATGGCGTAGTAGACGGCGGCGGCCGTGACGTAGGGCGTGGTGTTCAGCGGCCCCGCCAGCGCGTCGTCGGTTGCGGAGAAATCGAAGGCGGCGCGGTCGCCTTCGACGGTGATGCGCACACGCACCGCGGCAGGCGTGCCGCCAGGACCATCGTCGTCGAGAAAATCCTCGCCCTCGAACATCCCCTGCGGGAGCGAGGCGATCGCCGCGCGCATCGCCGCCTCGGAACGGCCGTGCAGCGCTTCCATGGCGTTCGCAATCGCCTCGGCCCCGTGCGTCGCACACAGGGCAAGCAGGCGTTGCTCGGCCGCGCGCGTCGCGGCGACCTGGGCGAGAAGGTCGCCTTCGCGCTCCATCGGCCCCCGGACATTGTGCATGATGACGGCGAGCTTCTCGTCATCGAGGCCATCCGCCGTGACGACGCGCAATGGCGGGATGCGCAGCCCTTCCTGGAACGCCTCGGTCGCGCCGGCGAGGTACGAACCGGGCCACCCCCCGCCGATATCGGCCCAATGCGCCAGGCTCACCGCAAAGGCGACCAGCCGGCCTTGCGCAAAGATGGGACGGATCGCCTTCACATCCGGAAGGTGGTTGCCGCCGAGTTCCGGCAGGTTGGTGAACCAGACGTCGCCGGGCCTCAGCCGTTCGACCGGCACACGCTCAAGAAAGGCCCCGACGGTGAAGGACATGACGCCGAGATGGACGGGAATGTCGCGCCCCTGCGCGACGAGCTGTCCCCGCGCATCGGTGAGCGCGGAGGAGAGGTCGCCCGCCTCGCGCAGCAGCGGCGAGCGCGCGGCGCGCATGACGACGAACGACATCTCCTCCGCGATGGCTGTCAGCGCGTGGCGAAGGACTTCCAGCAGGAAGGGGTCGGGCGCCGCCATGATCAAGCGTCCTCTTCGGTCAGAAGCAGGTTCCCGCCGTCATCGGCCACCGCCTGCCAGCCCGGCGGAATCACGGTGGTGGACCAGTCGTCCTCGACGATCGCGGGCCCCGGTACGATCACGCCGGCGGCCAGTGTGGCGCGGTCGAAGCGCGGCGTCGGAACCGGCTCGCCCGGCGCGAACCAGCACGGATCGGTCGCGATGGGCCGAGCTGCCGCGGTGCCCCCCGCCATGCCGAGACTCTGCCCGCCGCGCGGCGCGCGCACGCGCACGCGCAGGCCCAGAAGTTCCCACGCCTCGCCGGAGGCGAAGCCGAACAGCGCGGCGTGTCGGGTCTCGAACGCCGCGGCGAGTTCCTCGGCAGTGCCGATGCCGGTCATCGCCACGTCCACGGCATAGGACTGGCCACGATAGCGGATCAGCGCCGTCTCTTCGATCACCAGGGCCTCGGCGGCATGGCCTTGCTCGACCAGCGGCGTCCGCAACTCGGCCGCAAGCGCCTCGCGCACGGTCGCGAGGCGAAGGGTGTCGAATGCATCACCGGGCAGGCGCAGGGTTCGCTGCCGGGTGTAGCTCGTCTCCGCCGCAACGCAGCCGAGCGCGGAGAAGGCGGAGGAAAAGGCCGGTACGAGCACGCGCGACATGCCGTAGGATTTCGCCAGCCCGACCGCATGCATCGGCCCCATGCCACCGAAGGCCAGCAATGCCGCACTGCGCCCATCCACGCCGCGCTCGACCGTGATCTTGTTCAGGGCGCGCGCCATGGTCGCGTCGGCCACGCGCAGCACGCCGAGCGCGAGTTCCACGACCGGGACACCGAGCGCCTCCGCCAAGGGTCTGAAGATCGCTTCCGCCTTCGCGCGATCCAGCCTGATCTCACCGCCCAGAATCCGTCGCGGGTTCAGATATCCCAGGACCGCATTCGCATCGCACACGGTTGGCTGCGCGCCTCCGCGGCCGTAGCAGGCCGGTCCGGGTTCGGCGCCGGCGCTCTGCGGCCCGATGGTCAGCCCGCCCGGTCCGTGCCGCACGATCGACCCTCCGCCTGCGCCGATGGACTCGATGGCGACCATCGGCTGCCGCAGCGGCTGGTCCGCGAGTTTCGCATCCGCGGTGATCTCCGCCTGGCCGTCGAGGATCAGCGCCACGTCGGTCGTCGTGCCGCCCATGTCGAACGACAGCACGGCGTGCTCCTTCGCGCCGCGTGCCACCGCGGCGGCGGCGGCGACGCCGGCCGCCGGCCCCGACAAGGCCATCACCAGCGGCCGCTCCGCCGCCGCTTCGGGCGAAGCCATGCCGCCAGCCGAATGCATGACCGACAACAGGGTGCTCGCCGGCAGCGTCGCGCGCAGCCGCGCCAGGTATTCGGCGGCGAGCGGCATGACCGCGGCGTTCAGGACCGTGGCGATGGTGCGTTCGTACTCGCGCGCCTCGGGATTGATGACATGGGAGAGCGACAGATAGGGCACGCGCCCCTTCAGCCGTGCCCCGATCGCTTCCTCGTGCGACGGATTCGCATAGGCATGCAGCAGCGAGACCGCGACGCTGCGCACCCCGGTCGCTGCCGCGCGCGCGGCAGCCTCCTCCGCC
>JAYRQX010000055.1:0-1946 GCA_041910415.1 Acetobacteraceae bacterium
GTGCGAGGCCAGGCACGCCTGCTATCGGATGTGACGCAGATCGAGCACCTGACTGCGATACAGGGCCTTTTCGAGCGGCTGGAGGCGCAGGAGACGATGCTGCGCCTGGTGGACCTCGCCCAGCGCGGCCAGGGCGTGCAGATCTTCATCGGCGCCGAGAGCGGGCTTTTCGACAGTGCCGGCCTGTCGATGGTCGTCGCCCCCTTCCGCAACGGGCAGGAGAAGATCGTGGGCGCGATCGGCGTCATCGGGCCGACGCGCATCAATTACCGCCGCATCATCCCCGTGGTGGACTACACGGCGCAGGCGATCGGGCGGCTGCTCGGCTAGGGTTGCAGCCGCACGCCTGTGCGTTCCACCACCATGCGGTAATAGGCGACCTGCTGCGCCATGTAGTCGCGCGTGGACTCCAGCGTGTTCGTGCCTTCCGGCGGCAGATGGCCGGCCTGGATCATGCGCTCGCGCACCGCAGGCTCGGCGAGCGTCGCATTCAGCGCGCGGTTCAGCGCCGCGGCGGTCGGCGGCGGCAGGTTGGCGGGCGCGATCAGCATGAAGAAACCACCATCGTCGAAACCCCGCACACCGGCCTCGGTCATGGTCGGGATGTCGGGGTAGAGCGGGAAGCGCCGCTGCCCGATGAAGGCAATGCCGCGCACCTTGCCTTCCCGCAGCAAGGGCGTGGCGGAAGCGAGCGCCGCGATGCCGAACTGCGCCTCCCCGGTCAGGATCGCCTGGAGCATCTGCGCGCCGCTGCGATAGGGGACATGCACGAAGCGCGTGTTCAGCGTCTGCGCCAGCATCTCCGGCAGGAGATGCAGCACGCCGCCGACGCCGGAGCTCGCATAGGTCAGGCTCTCCGCCGGCGCGGTGCGCAGATGCGCCAGCACCTCCTGCGGCGTGCGGCCGGGGAAGCGTTCCGTCGTGATGAGGATGAGCGGCGGCTGGCTGATATTGCCGATCTGCGTGAAATCCGCGACCGGGTCGTAGCGCGTGCCGCCGATCAACGCATTGGGTGCCACGGCCGCAGCGCCCGTCTCGGTCACCATCAGCGTGTGGCCATCGGCCGGCTGGCGCTTCAGCCATTCGGTCGCGACGGCGCCCGCCGCGCCGGGGCGGTTGTCGATGACGATGCGCGTCTCCGCACCGAGCTGCGCGGCCATGCGGTCAGCCAGGATTCGCGCCGCGACATCGGTGCTGCCGCCCGGGGAATAGCCGGTCGCGAGGGTGATGGTGCGTTCGGGGAAGGCGTGCGCGAGGCACGGAATGGCAAGGCCAGCGGGGGCCAGCAGCAGGGCGCGGCGGCGCATGGAGGAACGTCTCCCTGGATTTCTTGCCCGAAAGGAAACCACCCGGCGTGCCGGCGACGAAGAAAAATCGCTACTCGATGCGGATGCGGGCCGCGCGCACCGTCTCGGACCAGCGCCCCCGCTCCGCCTCCAGCCATGCCTGGAAGGCGCTGCGCGGCCCAGGTGTCGCGGTGGCGCCGATCTCGGCCAGGCGGGCGCTGGTCTCGGGGTCCGACAGCGTTGCCTGCACCGCGGCGTTGAGCTGCTCCAGCACCGGCGCGGGCGTGGCAGCCGGCGCGGCCATGCCGAACCAGCCATTCACATCCATGCCCGCAACGCCCGCTTCCTGCAGCGTCGGCAGCGCGGGCCAGAGCGGGATGCGGCGCGCGGCGGCCGAGGCGATGGGCGTGAGCTGCCCCGCCGCGATCTGGTTCACGACCTCCAACGGGCTTGCCATCATCAGGTCCACGCGGCCGGCGATCATGTCGATGATCGCCGGGCCGCCGCCGCGATAGGGCACGTGCAGCACGTCGATTCCCGTGCGCAGCTTCAGCAGCTCGAAGGACACATGCGGCAGGGACCCGTTCCCCGCGGAGCCATAGGTCAGCGCGCCCGGCCGCGCACGGGCCGCGGCGGCGACGCCCGCCCAGTCGCGCGCCA
>JAYRQX010000056.1:0-3947 GCA_041910415.1 Acetobacteraceae bacterium
CACGCTGATCGGCGCCGGCGTGGGCGCCGGCGTGGGCGCGGCCATCGGCTCCTTCACCGGCAGCGCGGGCGTGGGCGCGCTGATCGGCGCCGGTGTGGGGGCCGCCGGCGGCTACCTGTGGAACCAGCACCAAGTGGCGGAACGCCAGGCCGCGGAGCGGCGGCAGCAGCAGCTGAACGCGGCCTATGAACGCGGCTACCAGTCCGGCCGGTCCTCGGCGAGCCGTCCGCACCCACAGCAGCGTTCATCGGGCAACTGACCGGCCGCGTGCGATAGAACTCCGGCGCCGGGCCGATCAGCCCGGCGCTGTCCTCGGCGCCCCTGGCCAGCGCGGCAGGGCGCCCAGCATCTGCACCGTCCCGGCCACGATCCCCATGCCGACGCCAAGCTTCCAGGCGAGGTCGTAGGACCCCATCGCGTCGAACAGCAGCCCGCCGCCGAAGGCGCCCAGGAAGCTGCCGAACTGGTGGCTGGTGAAGGCCATGCCCTGGATCATCGGCTGCCAGCGCAGCCCGAACATCTCGACCACCAGCCCGGCGACGAGCGGTGCCACGCCGAGCCAGAGGAAGCCCATGATGGCGGCGAAGATCAGTGTCGTCTCCGCCGTCGGCGGCGCATAGAAATACCAGCCCAGCACCACCGAGCGCGTCAGGTAGATCCCGCCCAGCAGCGCGGCCTTGGACCAGCGCCCGCCGGCCCAGCCGAAGAACAGGCTGCCCAACACGTTGAAGGCGCCGATCGTCGCCAGCGCCTTGGCGCTGAGCATCGGGTCCATGCCGCAGAGCTGGAGGTACGAAGGCAGGTGGGTGGTCAGGAAGACCAGCTGCAGCCCGCAGATGAAGTAGGACCCCGCCATCACCAGGAAGGCCGGTGTGCGCATGGCCAGCCGGAAGGCGTCCATGGCGCCGCCTGCCTCCCCGGCGAAGCGCGGGACCGGGATGCGGTCCACCCGGCCGGCGATCCAGGCCGCGGGGATCATGGCGGCCGCCAGCACCACGAAGCCCGCGACGCCCGCGCGCCAGCCCCAGCCTTCCAACAGCACCTGCCCGATCGGCGCGGCGAAGGCCGAGCCGAGCGAGCCGAAGGCCGAGACGATGCCGAGGACGGTGGAGCGCACCGCGACCGGCACGCCGCGCGAGGCGACCGCCATGCCCATGGCGGAGGCCGTGCAGGCGAGCGCAATGCCGACCAGCACGCCCGCGCCCAGCATCACGCCGAGCAGGCCGCCGGCGAGGTTCAGCACCACCATCCCCGCGACATAGGCGACCGCGCCCGCGACCATCACCGTGCGGAACCCGTATCTCTGCGCCAGCGCCCCCGTGAAGGGCTGCGCGAAGCCCCAGAGCAGGTTCTGCACCGCGATCGCGAGGGTGAATTGGCTGACCGCGATGCCGAGATCCCGCACCGCGGGCGTCATGAAGATGCCGAGGGACTGGCGCAGTCCCATGGCGATGCTCAGCATCACCGCGACGCTGGCCAGCATCGGCCAGGCGCCGCGGGGAATTTTTTTCACCGTGCGTCCATCCGCGCGAGGCCCTGCTTGAGGTCGGCGATCAGGTCGGCCGGCTCTTCCAGCCCGATATGGATGCGCGCCATCGGCCCGCCGAAATCGCCGGAGCCCGCGGTGCGCGTGATGAAGCCGGAGGTCGGCAGGGCGAGGCTTTCATAGCCGCCCCAGGAGGCGCCGATGCCGAAGAACTGCAGGCTGTCGATGAAGCGGATCACGTCGTCCATGGTGTAGCTGGGCTTGAACACCACGCCGAAGAGCGAGCAGGCGCCGGTGAAGTCGCGCTTCCAGAGCGCGTGCTGCGGATGCGACGGCAGCGCCGGGTGCATCACCTGCCTGACCTGGGGCTGGGTCTCGAACCAGCGGGCGACCTCGAGGCCCGACGCCTCCTGCCGCTTGAGGCGCACCGGCATGGTGCGCACGCCGCGGAGCCCCAGCCAGACATCGTCGGGCGAGGCGAACTGGCCAAGCTGCGAGCCCGCGCCACGCACGATCGCCCAGTCCTCGTCGCTGTTGACGGTGACGGAGCCGAGCAGCACGTCGGAATGGCCGCCGACATATTTTGTGAGTGCCTGGATGGAGACGTCCACGCCGTGCTGGAACGGCATGAAGTGATGGATGCCCCAGGTGTTGTCCATCAGGACTTTTGCTCCCGCCGCGTGCGCCGCGCGGGCGAGGGCGGGCACGTCCTGCACCTCGAAGGTGTGGCTGCCGGGGCTTTCGGTATAGACGACCTTCGTGTTCGGGCGGATCAGATCGCGCATCCCTGCCTCGTCCACGCACGGATCGTAGAAAGTGGTCTCGATCCCCCAGCCGGTCATCAGCCCGCCCGCCAGGTTGCGCGCGGGGCCATAGACGCTGTCGGGCATCAGGCAGTGATCGCCGGCCTTGAGGTAGGCGAGCAGCGGCACCGCGACGGCGGCGAGGCCCGAGCCCACGATCAGCGCGCGCGTGCCGCCCTCGATCTCCGCGATCACGTCCTCGAAGGCGTAATGCGTCGGGCCGCCCTGCGTGCCGTAGGTCATGTACTGTTCGAGCCGGTGCTTGGCGCCGTCGATGCGACCCTGGCAGTTCGGGAAGAGCACGGTGGAGCCGCGATGCACGGCGGGGTTCACGAAGCCATGGACGTGGGTGCCCGCACGGCCGGCGTGGGACATGCGGGTGGTGAAGGCGTGATCCTTCTTGTCGGACGTGTCAGCCATGGTCAGACGCTCTTCTCCTTGATGGTTTCGGGCCTGCCGGCCCATTCGGTCCAGGAGCCGTCATAGACGGCGGGTTCGGCGAAGCCGGCGCGCACCATGCCGAAGGCGAGCACGCAGGCGGTAACGCCGGAGCCGCAGGTGGTGACGACGGGGCGGCTGTCGTTCACGCCCACGGCGGCGAACAGCGCCTTCAGCGCCGCCGCGTCCTTCACCGTGCCGTCGGCATTGGCGACGAGGTTCACGGGGACATTGGCCGCGCCCGGCATGTGGCCGGACGGCATGCCGGCGCGGGGCTCCGGCGCGGTGCCGTCGAAGCGGCCTTTCGCGCGGGCATCCACGATCAGCGCGGAGCCGTCGGCGATAATTCTCTTCACGTCCCCGATGCCCTTCACGCGATCGGCGCGGAAATCGGGGATGAAGGTTGTCGGCGCCGGCGCCGGCGCATCGCCGGTCTCGACGGGGCGTCCCTCGCGCAGCCATTTCGGCAGGCCGCCATCCAGCACCGCGACCTTGTCATGGCCGAAGACGCCCATCATCCACCAGCCGCGCGGCGATCCGCGCAGCCCGTGCTGGTCGTAGAAGACGATGCGGCTGTCATTGGCGACGCCGAGGGCCGACATCAGCTTCGCGAAGCGCCCCGCGGTCGGCAGCATGTGCGGCAGATCGGTGTCCCGGTCCGCGATGGCGTCGATGTCGAAGAGCCGCGCGCCGGGGATATGCGCGCTGCGAAAGGCGTCGTGCTTGTTGCCGGGCTCGTTCGGCAGGTAGGTCGAGCAGTCGAACACCACGAGATCGGGCGCGCCGAGATTGCCGGCGAGCCATTCCGTGCTGACGAGATTGTCCATCGCGATCAGTCCCCCACCAGCGTGATATAGACGCGCCGGTTCTGCTTGCCCTTGTTTTCCATCTTCGGCACGTCCACGCGCCCGATCTCGCCGGTCGCGCGCACATGCGTGCCCCCGCAGGGCTGCATGTCCACGGGTGTCTCCTCCGCCCCGATGCGCACCAGCCGCACGCGGCCCGCATTGCGCGGCGGCTGCACGGAGAGCGTGCGCACCAGCCCCGGATTGGCATCCAGTTCCGCATCGGTGATCCAGCGCGTGCCGACCGCGTGATTCGCCTGGATCAGTGCGTTCAGCTTCGCGGCAAGGTCTTCCTTGGCCGGCGGGTCCGGCAGGTCGAAATCCAGACGCGAGCGGTCCGAACCGACCTGGCCGCCGGTCACCGCCGCGCCGGGG
>JAYRQX010000057.1:0-2118 GCA_041910415.1 Acetobacteraceae bacterium
CGCCGGCGGCGCGCAGGGCCGAGCCGGCGAGGAAGCGCAGTGGCGCGTAGCCGGGCGAGGCGGCGATGCCGATCTCGGCCAGGCGCAGCGCCTCGGCGTGGTCCTCGCGGCGGATCGCGATCACGCCCAGCGAATACAGTGCCGCCGGATGGCCCGGATGGATCGCCAGCGCCCTCTGGAACAGGTCCACGGCCTCGGGAATGCGGTTCTGCTCCTGCGCGCCGATGGCGCGGATCAGGAGATCCTGCAACTCGTTCACCTGGGGTTGTACCGCCTCCACCCTGTCCTCCCGCTTGGTCTGCTGTCGGCGTCGCGCGCCCATGGTCCTCCCGCGGTGCATGCTGTCCGAAGCCGCATTTTCGGTGCTGCTCCGCGCGGCGGTTCGCTCCCACAGGGTGGCGAACGGCGGGTTATCCCCGCCTTTCGCCACCCGCCGTCACCGTCGGCGGCAGCGCCAGCCATGCCGTGGCCGCGTGCTGAACCATGGAAAGCAGGGCTTTCCAGCGGCTTTTGGGCGAGTCGGGAACGGCCGCGCCGCACTACGATGGCAAGATGGTGTCAGTGTCGGCAGCCGCCAAGCCCGCGAACGCGCGGCGCATCCCCCCGCGGGATTCGCCGCTGCTTTTCATCCTGTTCAATTTGCGCGCGGCGTGGGTCAACGTCTTCTTCTTCAGCTTCGTGCTCAACGCCCTGATGCTGGCGCCGTCGATCTTCTCGATGCAGGTCTACGACCGCGTCATCTCCAGCCGCAACGAGGTCACGCTGCTGATGCTGAGCGCCATCGCGCTGGTCGCCTTCGCCGGCACCAGCGCCCTGGAGTGGGCGCGCTCGCGGATCATGGTGCGCATCGGCCTGCGCTTCGACCATGCGCTGGGCGAGCAACTGCTGCGCCTTTCCCACCGCATCAACCTGGAAAAGTCCGGCACCGTCGGCGGCCGGCTGTTGAGCGACCTGTTCACCGTGCGCTCCTTCCTCAGCGGCCACGCGGCGGTGACCATCATGGACGCGCCCTGGGTGCCGATCTTCTTCGTCGTGATGTTCCTGCTCCATCCGCTGCTGGCGCTCTCCACCGCCGCCGGCTCGGCCATCCTGATCGGGCTCACCGTCCTTACCCACCGCTCGACCGAGGGTCCGCTGGCCAAGGCCGGCGAGCGCGGCGCCGAGGCGATGCGCTACGCCACGGTGAACCTGCGCAACAGCGAGGTGATCGAGGCGATGGGCATGTTTGGCGCGCTCTCCGAGCGCTGGCATGCGCGACAGAACGACCACCTGCGCGAGCAGGCGATGGCCAGCGACCGCGCCGGCCTGATCTCGGCCATTTCCCGCTTCGTGCGCACCACCAACCAGAACGTCGCCGTGGTGGTCGGCGCCTATCTGGTACTTACCGGCGACATTTCGATGGGCGCGATCTTCGCCGCCTCCATCCTCGCCAGCCGGATGACCAGCCCGATCGAGCAGTTGATCGGCACCTGGGCGCAATGGGGCAATGCGCGCGAAGCCTGGCTGCGCATCGACGACGCGATCCGCCTGCGCGAGCCCGAGCCCGCCGCCGTCACCCTGCCCGACCCGACCGGCGAACTCTCTCTGGAAGGCGTGGCCGGCGGCCCGCCGACGGCGCCGCCCTTCCTGCAGAACGTCACGCTCAAGGTGCCGGCCGGATCGTGCGTCGCCATCATCGGCTCCAGCGCCGCCGGCAAGTCCACCCTGCTGCGCCTGGTCGCCGGCGTCTGGCGGCCGCAGACCGGCACCATCCGGCTCGACGGCGCCGACATCCACCACTGGGACCGCGCCAAGCTCGGCCGCCATGTCGGCTACCTGCCGCAGGACGTCGAACTGCTCGAAGGCACGATCGCCGAAAACATCGCCCGCCACCAGGAAGTCGACAGCGAGCGGGTGATCGCCGCCGCGCAGGCCGCCGGCGTGCATGACCTGGTGCTGCAGATGCCCGGCGGCTACAACACGCAGGTCGGCGCCAACGGCGCCTACCTTTCCGGCGGCCAACGCCAGCGCATCGGCCTCGCGCGCACCCTCTCGCTCAGCCCGCGGCTCATCATCGCGGATGAGCCGGTGTCCGCGCTCGACGTGTCCATCCAGGCGCAGGTGCTTAACCTGTTGCAG
>JAYRQX010000058.1:0-1514 GCA_041910415.1 Acetobacteraceae bacterium
CTGGTCGGCCGCTGCACGGCGTACCACAGGTTGGAGGCGCATGAGCGCGCACGCGCGGATTGCGACGCCGCGGTTGCCGCGGCGACACCGGACACGGCCTGGCCGCTGACGGTCCGCGCTGCCCTTGCCCTGCATTCGGGCGACCTCGCCGCGGCGGAAGAGGATCTCCGCCTCTCCCTGCTGCGCGTGCCGGGCGGGATCCACGCGCATTATCTTCGGGCCATCCTGCGTGCGAGACAGGGCGACATGGCCGGCAGCGAGCGGGATGCCGACTTCGCACGCGGAAGGGAGTCCGGCATCGCTGACCGCATCGTGCAGGAATTCGGCCCGGCCGTCGCCCTGCCGTAGGCGGGATCACGCGATGTGCGGCAAGCCGCTCAGCTGACCGTCACGCGCCATTCCAGCGCGTATTGCGGGTCGTTGTACCCGGAGGTCGAGGGATGGCCGGGCGTCACCAGGCTGTCCACCAGCGCCGCATCCTCGGCGGTGAAGCGGTAGGAGAAGGCGCCCAGGTAATCCTCCAGGTGCTCCATCGTGCGCGGCCCCACCACCATGCCCGTGATGGCCTTCTGGCAGAGCAGCCAGCCCATCGCGAAATGCGTCGCCGTCGTGCCGCGCGCCTTCGCGTGGTCTGCCAGCGTCTGCGCGATGCGCAGGGAATCCTCGCGCCACTCCGTCTCCATCATGCGCCGGTCCTTGCGCGCCGCCCGGGTGCCTTCCGGCGGCGCCGCGCCGGGCCGGTATTTTCCCGTCAGCACCCCGCGCGCGAGCGGGGAATAGGGCACGATGCCGAGGCCATAGCGCGCTGCCGCCGGCAACTGCTCCACCTCCGGCTGGCGGTTCATGATGTTGTAGTAGGGCTGGGAGACGACGGGCCGGTCGATCCCTTCGCGGTCGCAGATCGCGCAGATCTCCGCGATGCGCCAGGAGCGGTAGTTGGAGACGCCGAAGCTGCGGATCTTGCCCGCGCGGAGCATGTCGCCGAGCGTGCGGACCGTGACCTCCAGTGGCGTGGCGTGATCCTCCTTGTGCAGGTACAGCACGTCCACCCAGTCGGTGCCCAGGCGCTTCAGGCTGGCGTCGATCTCCTCCACCATCCAGCGCCGCGTCAGGCCCCGGTGCAGGCGGTTGCTGCCCATCGGGTTCGCCATCTTCGTCGCCAGCACCCAGTCGCGGCGGTTCGCCCTGATGGCGGCGCCGACGATCTCCTCGGACCTGCCGCCGACATAGCCGTCGGCGGTGTCGATGAAGTTGATGCCGGCGTCATGGGCGCGGGCGATGATGCGCTCGCTTGTCGCCACGTCCGTTTGCGCGCCGAACAGCATGGTGCCGAGGCTGAGGCGGCTGACCGACACGCCGCTCGTGCCGAGGATCCGGTATTCCATGGCGATCTCCTTCCCAGGACAGACACGGCGTCAGTCATAGAAGCGGGGGCGCGGCGCGGCCAGGGCCGCGGCCTTCCCCGTTCACAACGGGCAACGAGCCGCTAACCTGACGGCATGACGCGCCTCGCC
>JAYRQX010000059.1:0-2285 GCA_041910415.1 Acetobacteraceae bacterium
GCGCAGGCCGAGGCCATCGTCGCGGAGGAGTCGGCGGATATGGTCGCGGTCGGACGCGCCGCGCTCTACGACCCCTGGTGGGTCAGGCACTGGTCGCACGCCCTCGGCGCGCCGCTGCCCTGGCCGTCGCCCTATGCTTATGGCGGGCATTTCGCGCGCCGCCACGTCCTCACCCCCCGCAACGCCGAAGGGAGACCCCCGTCATGATCACACGCCGAGACCTCGCAACCGGTGCCGCCGGCCTCGCCCTCATCACGTCAGGCGCGCGCGACGCGTCGGCGCAGGACCGCACGGGTATCACGGACAACGCCGTCAAGATCGGCGTGCTCGGCAGTCTCACCGGCGTGCAGGCGGTGTTCGGCCAGGGCAACCTGTCCGGCGCGCAGATTGTCTTCGACGAGGTGAACGCCGCGGGCGGCATCCATGGGCGGCGTATCGAGATCGTGTCCGTGGACGACGAGAGCACGCCCGCGCGCAGCATCGCCGGCTTCCGCCGCCTGGTGGATGACGACCGCGTCTTCGCCGTGCTCGGCCCCTCGGCCAGTGCGATCGGGCAGGCGATGGAACCGACGCTGCGCGCCGCGGCCGCGGTGCCCGTGATGATCTCGATCTTCTCCAGCCCCGCGGCGACCGAGCCCTACAAGAACAACGTCTTCCGCACGGGGCCGCTGAACGACCGGCTGCAGGGCATCGCGCTCGCCGATTTCGTGCTGGACGTGCTGCGTGGGCAGAAGGTCGCGCTGGCGCAGCAGACCGACGAATATGGCCGCCGCGGCGGGCAGAGCCTGACGGAGCAGCTGCGCGCGCGCGGCAAGCCGCTGGTCGCGACCGAGGTCTTCAACCTGACCGATACCGACTTCACCGCACAGATGCTCCGCATCCGCCAGGCGGAGCCTGATGTCATGGTGATCTACGGCTTCCCGGCACCGGCCGCGACCATCACGCGCCAGGCGCGGCAGCTCGGCGTGACCGCCAAGATCATCGGGTCCAACGCGACATCGAACCGCACCTATCCCGCGACGGTCGGGCCGGCGGCGGCGGGCGTGATGAACGTGATCACCCTGGCGGATCTCCCGGAGGCGCCGACGGATCCGCGCATGCGCGCCTATGTGGAGAAATTCACGACGCGCTTCCCCGATCTCGCGCGGCAGAATCGGCCGGATCTCGGCGATTGCCTTGGCTTCAACGGCGCCATGGTGTTCGCCGAAGGACTGCGCAAGGCAGGACGCGACCTCTCGCGCGAGGGTTTCATCCGGGCGATGGAATCCGTTTCGAATTTCGAGACCGGCGTGGGGCTGCCGACGACCTTCGGTCCCAATCGGCGCGAGGGCAACCTGCAGGCGCGCGTGCTGGAGTTCCAGCCGGATCTGACGCGCAAGCTGATGGAGCAGCGCCTGCAGGCGCGGCTCTGACATGACGGAGGCGCGGCAGCTCTACATCGGGGATTTTGCCCCGGGGCAGTCCTTCCCCGGGGCAAGCGCCACCTGCACTGTCGAGGATTTCCTGTCCTTCGCCCGCATCACGGGCGATGCGCACCCGATCCACTACGATGCGGACTATGCCGCGAAGACGCGCTTCAGGCGGCCGCTCGCGCACGGCCTGCTGGTCGCGGGCTACAGCGCGCTCGGGGCGACGTCGCTCTCGACGATGCTGGAGGAGAGCATGATCGCCATGCTGGAAGTCTCCTTCCGCTACAGGAAACCCGTGTTCTCCGGCGACGTGCTGACCAGCCATTTCGAAGTGGCCGAGGTCTCCCACGATCCGGCGAAGGACACCGGTCGCATCCGCTTCAAGGTCTCGCTGACCAACCAGGACGGCGAGACGGTGGTGGAAGGCACGCACGCCTATCTCATGCGCGCGCGGGGCAGACCCGCATGAGCGACGCGGCGGCGATCTGGGCCGGCATCGTCGCCGAACTCGGCTGGACTGGCCGGGCGGCCGTGAATCTGGCGGAGACCTTCGTGCGCCGTCACGCGGCCACGGGACGCGTCGCGCTGCATTGGGAAGGGCGCGACGGGGAGCAGCGCGCCTTCACCTTCGCGGAGCTTGCGGATGCCGCCGCGCGGCACGCGGATATGCTGCGCGGCCTGGGCATCCAGCCTGGCGATCGCGTCGCCTGCATCCTGCCGCGGGTGCCGGAGGCAATCGTCGCCATGCTCGGCGCCTTCCATGCCGGCGCCATCCACCTGCCGATCTTCTCGGGCTTCGGCGCGGACGCGACCGCGCGCCGCATTGCCGATGCCGGGGCGCGCGTCGTCGTCACCCACGCCGAGCTGCGCGACCGC
>JAYRQX010000060.1:0-4307 GCA_041910415.1 Acetobacteraceae bacterium
CTATGCCCAGCTCCGCGACCTTCTCGAAGGCCCGGCCTTCCGCACCATGGCCTGGGACGGCGTCACGCTGCTCGCCGGACGGGCGTGGCGGGACGGCGCTTCCGAGGAGACCCTGGCCGCGCTCGCCGCCCCGCTCGACGCCTTCGCCGCGCCGCTGCTCGGCAAGCGGTGGAAGCGGCTCCGGCGGGATGCGCGGGGGATCGCCGAGCTCGACGCCCATGGGCTGCACGAGCTCCGCCTCGATGCGAAGCGCCTGCGCTACGCCGCCGAGATGTTCGCCCCCCTCTGGCCCGGCAAGGGGACGCGTCGCTTCCTCCACCGTCTCGCCGCGCTGCAGGAGGTGCTGGGCCTCGCGAACGATGCGGCGGTCGCCCGCGCCCTGGTCGCGCATCTCGGCACCCCGCCAGCCATGCGCTGGGCCGTCGGCGCGGCGGAAGGCTGGGCTGCTGCGCGCGTCAGCGGCATCCGCGAAAACGTTGCTCGATCATGGGAGCGGCTTTCGGACACGGATCCTTTCTGGCCAGAGGCCTAGCGATCGAGGCTCGACTCACGCTTGAGTGGTCACTGTAAAATTCCGAAACATCCGCGGTTGCAAGGACGCGACGGGCGCGATAACGGACGCAGGTGCTTCCGCGTCGCCGCATTTTCCGCCCCGCCTCCTCCCCGCGCCGCCTGCGCGGCGTGCTGGTCGTGGCGGGCCTTGCCTCGGTCGTGACCCTCGCACTCGGCCTTGGCCTGCCGGGGAACCTGCTGGGCTCCGCCCCGCGCGAGCAGAGCTGGAGCGCCACGCCGGCCGAGGTGACGGTCGTGGATGGCGAGACACTCCGCCTGGGCGACCGCACCATCCGCCTCAAGGGGCTGGACGCGCCGGACCGGGGCGAGACCTGCCGCAGCAATGCCGGCGCCAGCTTCGAATGCGCCACCGTTGCCGCTTCCGCGCTGTCGCGCCTGGTGGCCGGCCGCACGCTCACCTGCGAGGTGCAGGGCCGCGACAGCTTCGGCCGCGGCCTTGGCCGTTGCGCGGCCGGCGGGGTGGACGTGAACCTCGCTCTGGTGTCGGGCGGCTTCGCCATCGCCGCCGCCGGCGCACGCGGAACATTGGCCGCGGCGGAGCAGGAAGCCCGCGTTGCCGGACGCGGGCTGTGGTCGTCCGGCGTGCCGGATGCGTGGCGCAGCCGTCGCTGACCCCCAGGCGTTTGCCAATTCCCGCGAGGGGTCTATCTTGCACTGCATCATTGGTCCGGAAAGGCGCGGCGCCACGGACTCTTAAGGGAAATGTCGCATGAGCAACTCCGCCAAGGGGTCGGTCACCTTCACGCTCGACGGCTCGAACAAGAGCGTCTCCCTGCCCGTCCTGTCGGGCAGCATCGGCCCCGACGTGGTCGATATCCGCAAGCTCTACGGCGAGCTCGGCGTCTTCACCTACGATCCCGGCTACGGCGCGACGGCCTCCTGCGAGTCCAAGATCACCTACATCGATGGCGACGAGGGCGTGCTGCTCTACCGCGGCTACCCGATCGAGCAGCTGGCGGAGAAGTCGAGCCACCTCGAGGTCTGCTACCTGCTCATGAACGGCGAGCTGCCGAATGCGAAGCAGTTCGCCGAGTTCGAGAAGGGTGTCACGCGCCACACCATGCTGCATGAGCAGCTGCGCCGCTTCTTCGACGGCTTCCGCCGCGACGCCCACCCGATGGCCGTGATGTGCGCGGTCGTCGGCGCCATGGCCGCCTTCTACCACGACAACCTCGACATCAACGATCCGGAAGCCCGCCGCATCGCGGCCTTCCGCCTGATCGCCAAGGTGCCGACCATCGCCGCCTGGGCCTACAAGTATTCGATCGGCCAGCCCTTCATGTATCCGCGCAACGACCTCGGCTACGCGGAGAATTTTCTGTACATGCTGAACGGGGTACCGGCGGAGCCCTACGTCAACAATCCCATTCTCTCGCGTGCCATGGACCGCATCCTGATCCTGCACGCGGACCACGAGCAGAACGCCTCGACCTCCACCGTCCGCCTGGCGGGCTCGACCGGCGCCAACCCCTTCGCCTGCATCGCCGCCGGCATCGCGGCACTCTGGGGCCCCGCGCATGGCGGCGCCAACGAGGCGGTGCTGAAGATGCTGGCCGAGATCGGCCACAAGGACAACATTCCGGAATTCATCAGGCAGGTGAAGGACAAGAACGCCCACACCAAGCTGATGGGCTTCGGCCACCGCGTGTACAAGAACTTCGACCCGCGCGCGAAGATCATGCAGGCGACCTGCCACGAGGTGCTGGGCGAACTCGGCATCAAGGACGAGCCGATGCTGGACCTCGCCATCGAACTGGAGCGCATCGCGCTCTCCGACGACTACTTCGTCTCCCGCAAGCTCTACCCGAATGTCGATTTCTATTCGGGCATCATCCTCAAGGCGATGGGCATCCCGACCTCGATGTTCACCGTCCTGTTCGCCGTGGCGCGCACCATCGGCTGGGTCAGCCAGTGGAAGGAGATGGTCGAGGATCCCTCCCAGCGCATCGGCCGCCCGCGCCAGATGTATTCCGGCCCGACCCGGCGCGACTACGTCGCCGTCGACAAGCGCGGCTGATCCCGCGCGAAGGGCGGGCCGGAGCCGCCCTTCCGCCGCAGCGCCGCCACCGCCGCCCGGGAAGGCGCCCGCGGCTTTTGTTCGGGGCCGCTCCGTTGTCGCGGCCAGGCGGGGGCGGGCGTCCTGCGACGGCCGGGACGCCTGCCCGGGCCAGCCAGATCGCGTTCAGCGAGCCCTGCGACGCCGAAAAGGCGCCGGAGGCCGCCGCAGCGGGCTGGCGATGCCGACCGCGGTCGCCAGCACCCGCACCCCGTTCCGGCCGCGGCGCGCGAGAAGCCACTGTTCCGGGCGAAGCCGGTCGCGGAGGCCGCACCGAGCGGGGCGGCTCGCGCGATGGTTGCAAGGACAAGCCGGAACGCGCGCCAGGCCAGAATTCCGCGAATTTTCTCAGAATGAATGAAACTATTAGTTGAAAATCATGCCGCAATGCTTAACCTTTGATCGTGTTGGTTGCATGCCTTAACCGAGAGTTCTCCGATTGATGAAAAGCTGGCACCGCATGGTGGGCAACAAGGCCCTGGACACCCTGGTGAAGCAGCGCCTGCAGCGCTGGCCACAGCGGCCACCGGGCGCTGCTGCGGGACGAAGCAGGGGCACCTGGCTGAGGGCGCGGCCGAGCGTGGAACTCTTCGCGCACCCCTATCTCAAGGTTCCCGGCACCAACAGCATGCGAACGGTGCCCGATGGGCTCTGGCTGCATTTCGGAACCGACCCGGCCGATCCCTATGTGGACATCCTCTGCATCGAGGCCTGTTCGTCCTTCCAGAACCTGCTCGACAAGCGCAGCCGCTTCGCGCCTTCGACGATGTCGCTGATCGCCTGCTGCCCCCTGCCCTGGCTGATGGCGCCCTTCCAGCCCGGCGATCCCACGCCGCGCTGGCGGGTGATCGAACTCATGGCCGCCGAACCGACAAGCCCGCTCAACCTGCCGGTGCGCGACGTGCGCGTGCTCTACGGGCTGAAGGCGCGGCAGTATGACGGCTTCGCGCGGTCGCAGGTGCCACAGGGGCACGAGTATTTCTGCCCCATGGACGTGCTGACCGACGAGGGCGGGCATGAGAACCCGCATCTGCGATCACTGATTTCCCGTGCCTCGGCCAGCGCGGCCTTCATGCTCATCCCGTGACGACATGGTCGGGCCCGAGCGGGCGCAGCCGCACGCCGGGGCGAAGCTTCGTGAACGGAAAGACCGCCGGATCCGCGCGGTGGTAGCCGGGGGCGAGGACGACGATGACCGCCTCCGCGATCGGCTCGTAGTCGCCGCGGAAATGGCAGGTGCTCTTCAGCCCCAGGATTTTCTGCGCGCTGGGCTCCACGCCCAGATGGACGAAGGGCGCCTGGTCGAGCGCCTGCATGCGCTTCGTCGTGACCGCGACGGAAACGCCGCCGATGGTCAGCAGCGCCATGGGGCCGAGATCGACGTCCCGCCCGCCCGAGACCGAGCCCGTGGTGCGGAACCTCCCCGGCGCGAGCTTCGTGACCGTGAACCGGCCCTGGAAGGGTGTCACGCCCTCGGGTCCGGTCCGCCCGCCCAGCGCGATGTCGATCACCGCGCCCTCCCCCGCCGCATGCGCGGCCTTCGCGGCGTCCGCATCGCAGAGGAAGCCGAGCACGGCGCCTTCGGCACCGGCCGCGACCAGCGCGCGCAGCAGGCCGGTGGTGTCCGCATTGCCGCCGCAGCCGGGATTGTCCTGGGTGTCCGCGATGACGACGGGCC
>JAYRQX010000061.1:0-4819 GCA_041910415.1 Acetobacteraceae bacterium
CTCGTCGCGCGGCGCGGCCGCGGAAGGGGCTTCCATGTCCACCCTCGTTCTCGAAATGCGCCAGGGCGATCTCATGGTGGTGAATGGCGCGGCCATCCGCTTCCGCAGCCGCACGCGGATCGAACTGGTGGCCAAGGCGCGCTTCCTGTTCGGCAAGCAGGTGATGAGCGAGGAGACGGCGAACACGCCGGCGCGGCGCATCTACCACGCGCTCCAGGAGGCCTATGTGGGGCCCGAGGAGCAGCGCGACCGCGCGCTCGACTCCGCGCGGGCCCTGATCGCGGAATTCCAGGGTGCCACGACATCCGACCTCGCCCGCCAGCTGCTCGACCGCGCGCTGATGCTGGCCGAGAGCGACGACTGGTTCGCCGCGCTGAAACATGTGCGCATCGTCATGCGGCACGAGGCGGCGGTGCTCGGCCTCGATGGTGCCACGGGACTGAAAGCGCGTGCGTGATTCACCTTTCCTTCATCGGAACCAGCCGATGATGGAATCCGGGCGGCGCGCCAGGCGCGCTTCCCACCGGACGGCGCGGCCCACCGCCCCGTTCCGCCGCAGGAGCGACAGGATGTCCGATCCCACGGCCACTCCGGAGTAAGGAGAGAGGACCATGTCCTCCGTCAACACCAACGGCGCCGCGATGGCGGCCATCCGCTCGCTGTCCACCATCTCGACCGACATGACGCGCACCCAGTCGCGCGTGGAGAGCGGGCTGCGCATCAACAAGGCCAATGACGACCCGGCGGTCTTCGCCATCGCGCAGAACATGCGGGCCGACCTCAACGCCTTCACGGCGGTGAAGGACAGCCTGGCCTTCGGCAAGTCCGCGCTGACCGTCGCGCGCGACGCCATGACCAAGATCAGCGACGAGCTCGGCAAGCTGAAGGGCACCATCACCCAGGGCCAGCAGCAGGGCCTGGATGCGACGCAGATCGACAACCAGATCACCAACGCGCTCGCCAACATCGACGCCTTCGCGAAGTCGGCCACCTTCAACGGCGTGAACCTGCTGACGTCAGGCGTCGCCGGCGTGTCCGGCGTGACGGACACGAATGTGGACATCGTACGCGATATCCAGGGTTCGCTCACCTCGGTCACGGGCACGAACAGCACCTCGACCGGCCTCGGGCTCTCGGGCCTCTCGGTCAACTCCGGCGCCTGGCAGGTCAGCTTCGACAACACCCTCGCGCCCGCGAATGGCGAGACGCTGACCGTCACGATCAACGGCGTGGACAATGTCTTCGAGCTGTCGGATGGCTCGGCTGCGCTCGGCACCACGCCGACCTCCACGACGAATGTCTACGACGTGCAGTTCACCGGCACGGACTCGCCGCTGCAGATCATCGGCAACCTGATCAACCGCATGCAGGGCGCGGGCATCGACGCCGGCCTCGACAGCAACGGTGCGCTGGTCATCCGCGGCGCGGCGACGGCCGTGGCGACGACCGTGACCGGCGCCGGTGCGCCGTCGCAGATCACCGGCGCCACGGGCGCGATCGCCGTGGTCGAAGGCGCGATCGACACGGTCGGCGGCCGGCTCGGCACTCTCGGCGCCAACCTCCGCCAGGTCGAGGGGCTCGAGGATTTCACCAAGCAGCTGAGCGATTCGGTGAAGGAGGGCCTCGGCGCGCTGGTCGATGCGGACCTCGCCGAGGAAAGCGCGCGTCTCACCAGCCTGCAGACCAAGCAGCAGCTCGCGGTACAGTCGCTTTCCATCGCCAACCAGCAGAGCCAGTCCCTGCTGAGCCTGTTCCGTTGAGCTGCCGCGGCGGGGCGACCCCCGCGCCCCGCCGCATCCCTTCCCCTGACCAGATGGAATCCATTGCATGAGCGCCGCGCGCTACGCCGCGTCCCAGGACGCCATCGACTCCCCCCGCGACATCGAGCTGCGGACCCTGCGCTATGTGAACGGGCTTCTGACGGCGGCCGGCGCGAACATCGCCGCGCGCGCCACGGCGCTGCACAAGGCCCATCGCATGTGGTCCATCCTGATCACCGGCCTGATGGACGATCGCAACGCGCTGCCGCCGGGCCTGAAGGGCAGCCTGGTCTCGCTCGGCCTCTGGGCGCAGCGGGAGAGCCTCTCGCGCATGTCCGACGGCGAGAGCCTGCAGCCGCTGATCGCGCTGCATCGCGACCTGATCGAAGGGCTGGACGCGCAGGCACGCGACGTCACCCCCGTCATGGCGCCGAGCCTGAAGCACGCCCCCTTCATCGCCTGACCCATGCTGGACGGCATCGGCGCCTCCACGGCCTGGGCGATCCTGCAGCGGCAGGGCGATTCGCTCGCGACACGCTTCGCGGCGCAGAAAGGCAATCAGGCCGATGCCGCGCGCTTCCGCCAGCGCGCGGCCGAGATCACCACGGTCGACGCGCTGATGCAGGATCGGCGGAGCCTGACCCTGGTGCTGGAAGCCTTCCAACTGGAAGGCGAGATCGACAAGCGCGCCGTCATCCGCAAGCTGCTGACCGAGGATCCCGCGGACAGCGCCAGCTTCGCGAACCGCATGGCCGATCCGCGCTACCGCCAGATCAACGCGGCCTTCGGGGGACGGACGGGCGCGCCTCTCGGCAGTGCCGCGCTGGTCGAGAAGATCGTGCGGGCGGCCATGACCAACCGCTTCGAGAAGGCGGCCGGCGCCGGCAATTCCGGATTGCGGGAGGCGCTCTATTTCCAACGCAGCATCGCGGGGGTCGGCAGCATTCCGGCGCTGATGTCCGACGCGGCGCTGACGGCCGTGGCCAAGGGTGCGCTCGGCCTGCCAAGTTCCTTCGGGCTGCTGGACTACGAGAGGCAGCGCGACATCCTGGCGAAGCGGCTCGACCCCACGACCTTCACCGATGCCAAGGCGATGGGAAAGCTGGTGCAGCGCTACCTGGTCCAGGCCGGCGATAACAGCGGGACCAGCAACAATCCCGTGCTGTCGCTGTTCTCCGGCGGCGGCGGGTCCGGCCAGTCCCTGCTGTCGCTGATCGCCTGACCCGTCAATCCGCCTTGCGTGCCGAAACCCGTTCGCCGGGCCGGGGCGCCCCGCTGATCGCCGCGGCGCGATAGGCCGCGAGTTCCTGCTCGCTCGGGATGGTCCGCGCGGCCACGCCGGGGCTGCTGCGGAACTCCATCACCACCACGCCAAGTGCGGGGTCCAGCCGCAGCCGCGGGCTGGGAACGGGCGGGGGCTGAGGCATGGAGGCCTTCGCAGCGACGGCGGATCCGCCGTCGGGCGCGACGGATCGCAGCGGCACGGCGGCGGTGGCGGAAACAGGGCGGGATAGGGCATCGAGGCTCATGGCTGCGTCCTCACACGGCACACTGCCTCGCATTGCGTTGCCAAAGTGTTAACAGCACGCCACGCGCCCATCGCCGTTTGACGCGATGCAGCATCGCGGCGAAGGTCGGGTTCCCCACCGTGACCGCCGCGACGCCAAATCAGACCCATCGCCGTGCCCTCGTCACCGCCCTCGTCGCCACGACGGGCGGCGCGGTCGCGAGCCTGCTGCACGTGCCGCTCGCCTGGATGATCGGCGCGCTGATCGGTACGGCGGCGCTCGCCTGGAACGGGCGCGCGGAGGTGCCACCCTGGGCGCGCCCGGCCGCGCTGGTGCTGCTGGGCCTTGGCCTCGGCCAGACCTTTTCCGGGCCGGTGCTGGCGGCGCTGGTCGCCTCGCTGCCGACCATCATGATCGCCAGCGCACTCGCCATCCTGGTGGGTTTCGCCATCACGCCGCTCTTCGTGCGCATGGCGGGCACGGATGCGCACACCGGCTTCTTCAGCGCCGTGCCCGGCGGCGTCATCGTCATGGCCGTGCTGGCGCAGCGCGCGGGCGCTTCGGTGCCGGCGGTCACGCTCTCGCAGACGCTGCGCGTCATCGTCGTCGTGCTCCTGTTCCCGCCGCTGATCCTGCTGGCGGCGCCGCATGGCGATGCGTCCGCCTTCAACACGCCGCGCATCGCGCTCGATCCCGCCTGGCTCGCCGCGCTCGCCCTGGCCGGGACGGCGGCGGCGCTGGTCTTCCGCCGCTTCGGGCTTGCCAATCCCTGGATGATGGGGCCGTGCCTGCTGGCCATCACCCTGTCGGCGACGGGCACGCTGCCGTCTTCCGTGCCCATGGAGATCGTGAACGGTGCCCAGATCGCGATGGGTGCGACCCTCGGCTCGCGCATGACGCGGAGCTTCCTGCTGAGCTCCAAGCGCCTCGCCTGGGTCTCGCTGCTTTCGGCCTTCGCGCTCTCGGTGCTGCTCGGGCTGCTCGCGGTGCCCGTCGCCTGGCTGGGCGGGCTCCCGCTACCGGCGGTCGAACTCGGCATGGCGCCCGGCGGCATGCCGGAAATGGCGGTGACGGCCAAGGCCATGGACATGGCCGTGCCGCTCGTCCTGTCCTTCCACCTCACGCGGACGGTGTTCTGCAACCTCTTCATCGGTCCGGCCTGGCGCATCGCCGAACGGCTCGGCTGGGGCGCCAGGGCGGGGTGAGGGATCAGAGCGGCGGCAGCGGCACCGCCCCGTCCGGCAGCTTCACGCGGGCCACGTTCAGCGTCATGGCGACCGCCACGTAGTAGCCGCTGACCGCGATCAGGTCGATCACGCCCTGATCGCCGAAGCGCGCCCTGGCGCGGTCATAGGTCGCGTCCGCGACCTGCTTCGTGCGGTGCAGCTCCGTGCAGAATTCATAGACGATCGTCTCGTCCGCGCTCATCCCCTGCGGCCTGCGACCGGCGGCGAGGTCGGCCGCGATCGCCGGCGACAGCCCGGCCGCCATGGCGAGGCGGTGATGCGCGAACCACTCGTATTGCGAGGTCCATTCCCGCGCCGTGACCAG
>JAYRQX010000062.1:0-9316 GCA_041910415.1 Acetobacteraceae bacterium
AAGCGCCCGGCCAGCGCCGCGCCGAGATTGGAGAAGAGCCGCCCCGTGCCGCTGCCCTGCATGAAGGCGCCGAACAGGATGAAGACGGCGATGGTCGTCGCCACGATCCCCGTGAGCGGCCCGTAGACGCCGCCCGCGGTCGGTACCAGCCAGGCGGCTTCCATGATCTCGGCCGTCGTGAAGACGCGGGTGTTCAGCACGCCCGGCAGGTGGTGGCCCACGAACATGTAGCCGAGGCATCCGAGCGTCATCCAGGCGAGGCCCGGTTCCACCGCGCGGCGGATCGCTTCCAGCATGGTCACCATGCAGGTGACGGCCAGGATCATCATGGTCGGCGTGAAGGGATCGACGTATTCCATGCGGTCGCTGACCGCATCGGCATTGACCAGCACCCAGAGGTGCGGCGCCGCGGCCGCGGCGCACCAGAGCCAGTCGACGACACTCGGCCGCTCGTTCGGGGAACGGCCGGGAAAGGCGGGGTAGAGCAGGAACAGCGGCGGGGTGAAGACCAGCAGGTGCAGGCTGCGGATGGTGATCGGCTCAGGAAATCCGAAGCCGCCCCAATACAGATGCAGGGCGGCCCAGAAGGCGAACCACAGCGTGATCGCGCCCTTGAGCCACCCGTCGATGTCCCGCACGCCGCGCGCCCTGTCCGCTTCAGCCCGGCGGGTTCGCGCCGGCCTCTCGGAAGGCGCGGGCCGCACCGGGATGGAAGGGCACGCCCTGGTAGCGGACCGAGGCCGCCGGGTCCCAGGCGCCCATGCTGGCGTGGATCGCGACCAGTCGCGGGCCCTTGTTGCGGATCAGCGTGCGCGTGATCTTGAAGATCACCTCCTCCGGCACGGATTCATTGGCCAGGATGACGCTGTCCATCATCGTCACCGGCACGTCGCCCGCCATCAGCGCGGGATAGGTGGAGCCCGGCAGGATGCCCTGGGAATAGGCGTAGGTCTGCTGCAGATGGTCGCGCACATCCTGCGGGAAGGCGACCATGCGCCCGCCGCGCCGGCCCTGTGCGATTTCCGTGAAGATCGCGGCCGGGCGCGCGAGCGCGGCATAGAGGTAGTCCACCTGCCCGTCATTGTAGGCCGCCGCGATGTCGGCGTAGGAGCCCATCAGGTAGCGGCCGCCCTGCTGGTTGATCTGGTCCGGCGTCAGATTGAGGAAGCGCAGGATGCGCCGGATCGTCATCTCGTCCGTGCTGGACCGCTGCGGCACGCCGATCTTCAGGCCGCGCTGCGTCAGGATGGCGCGCATGTCCTCGGGCCCCGCGCCGGTGTGGCGGAGGAAATGGTGCTCGGTCGGCGAATAGCCGGTGCCGAGGCAGCGGATCTTCTCGTGCTTCGCGCTGTAGGGCTCCACGCCCTGCACGGCGGAAGCCGCGAAGGCGTCGATGCCCCAGCCCATCTGCGACTGGCCGTTGTTGATGCGGGTCGGGTTGGCGAGCCCGCCGCCCGGGACCACGCGCATCTGGATGTCGGGATTCTCCTCCCGCACCAGCGCCGCGATGCCGACGGCCATGGTGTACCAGCCGCCGCCGAGCGAGCCGGCGACGAATTCGATGGTCTGCTGCGCGGCGGCGCCGCGGATGAAAGGCACGGTCAGCGCGGATCCCAGGATCGCGCGGCGCGTCGAACGAAGCATCATTGCAGGAATCTCCCGAGCATGAACCTTCCCTGTGGAGAGGATCATTGGCCTGCCGGGGCGCTGCCGGCAATCCCCGATCGGTGGGTCGGCGGGGTTGACGCTCCGAAGGACGGCAGACAGCGTGGCCCC
The DNA here is from genome assembly GCA_041910415.1 of Acetobacteraceae bacterium. Lineage (GTDB taxonomy): Bacteria > Pseudomonadota > Alphaproteobacteria > Acetobacterales > Acetobacteraceae > JAYRQX01. The sequence continues at coordinate 1,777 of JAYRQX010000062.1, forward strand.
GCCCCTCACCACGAGTCTCCATGGCCATTCCCGCCGGCGCCGCTTCGCCGAACGCTTTTCTCGTCCGCCTCCACAGAATTATGCCCGGCCTGGTCCTGGCCTTCACGATCGCCGGCGTGTCGATCCTGATCCGCAATGCCACCGGCGTCGCGGCGCTCAATGCCGTCGTGGTCGCGCTGGTACTGGGCCTCGCGGTCGGCAACACCGTGGGCACGCAGCCTCTGCTGAAGCCTGGAATTGCCTTTGCCGTTCGCCCCGTCCTCAGGGCGGCCATCGTGTTGCTGGGGCTTCAGGTCACGCTGGGGCAGCTTTGGCAACTCGGGCCGGCGGCGCTGGGGCTTGCCGTCGTCGTCGTGGCGCTCACGCTGCCGTTCACGATCTGGCTTGGCGGACGGCTCGGCGTGGACCGGGCGCTCTCGCAGTTGATCGGCACCGGCACCGCCATCTGTGGGGCATCGGCGATCGTCGCTGCGAACCAGGTCGCGCGCGGCAAAGACGAGGACGTGACCTATGCCCTTGCCGTCATCACGCTCTGCGGCACGGCCTCGCTGATCCTGTTCCCCATGCTCGCCGGGCCGTTCGGCCTCGAGGCACGGACGTACGGGCTGTGGTCCGGCGCGGCGATCCACGAGGTGGTGCAGGCCGTCGGCGCCGCAGCGGCCGGCGGCCCCGCCGCCTCGCAGAGCGGCACGGTGATGAAGCTTGCCCGCGTCTTCCTGCTCGCGCCGGCCGTGCTCGCCCTGGGCTGGTGGGTGGCGCGGCGGCAGGGCGGCGGCGCCGCAGGGGTGCGCGCACCCGTTCCCTGGTTCGCCTTCGGCTTCCTTGCCCTGGTCGTGCTGGGCTCGACCGGGTTGGTCCCGGCCGTCGCGGTCGATGCCTCGCGCGTCCTGGTGCCGCTGATGCTGGCGGCGAGCGTCGCGGCACTCGGGCTGTCCACCCATCTCAAGGCGCTCCGGGCACGCGGCGGCGCACCGATGATCCTGGGCGTGGCCAGCACCATCTTCATTGCCCTTCTGTCGCTGGTCGGGGTCAAGCTCGGCGTCTAGCAGGCCTCGGCCGGGAACATGCGGCTGGGGTTCACGAACTCGTCCTGCGCGGCGACGGTCAGGATCTCCCGCGACCCCGCGAGCGCGGTGCGGTGCAGCAGGCCGTAGATGCTGGACGCGGCGGCGGAGAGCGCCGCCCGCGCCTCGCCCGTCTTCAGCCGGTGGAACAGGAAGAGCGCGGCAATCGCATCGCCGGCTCCATTGACGGAGAGCGGCAGCAGCGGCGTGCGCACACGCCAGAAGACACCACCCTCCCCCGCCAGCAGATCCATCGAATCGGGAGGGGTCTCGGCGGATTGCAGGCTGGTCAGCAGCACACAGGCCGGGCCCGTCGCCTGCAACGCCGCGATGGCGTGCTTCGCGTCGTCGAGCGTCGCGATCGACCGCCCGGTCAGCGCCTCGAGCTCGAAGAGATTGGGGGTCGCGATATCGGCCATCGGCAGCGCGCGATCGCGGAAGAACTCGAAGATGCCCGGCCGTGCATAGACGCCACGACCGACATCGCCGAAGACCGGGTCACAGCACCAGAGCGCCCGCGGATTCACCGCTTTCACCCGTGCGACCGCGTCCAGGATGGCTTCGCCGATCTCGGGTGCCCCCATATAGCCGGTCAGGACCGCATCGCAGCGCGGCAGCACGCCGCGCTCCTCCATGCCCTGCACGCAGTCGCGGATCAGCGCGCCGGAAAAGACCTGGCCGCGCCAGGCGCCATAGCCCGTGTGGTTCGAGAACTGAACGGTGTTGACCGCCCAGACCTCCGCCCCCAGCCGCTGCAGCGGGAACATCGCGCTGGCATTGCCGACATGGCCATAGGTGACCCAGGACTGGATGGAGAGGATTGAAAAGGTCACACGGCCCGTCCACCATCGGCCGGCAGGGTGATTCCGGTGCCGAGCTTCGATGCTGACCCAAGGCTTAGGAGCGGCCACGGGGCGGGTCAATCGCGCGCCATGCCTTCACAGGCCCAAAGCGCCTTGGTACGGTGGCTGCAAAGCTGGAATCACTCCAGCGCGACAGACGGGGAGAACGATCCAATGACCGCATCCTTCACGCGGCGAGACGCGATGCTGACCGCCGGCTTCGGCAGCGTCCTGCTGCCGGCGACCCTTTCCGCCCAGCCGGCCCAGCGCCCGGCCGAACTCCGCGTCGGCATCACGACCTTCCTCTCCGGCCCGGCCTCGGTCTTCGGCGTGCCCTCGCGCCGCGCGGCGGAGTTGCTGATCGAGGAGATCAACGCGGCCGGCGGCGTCGGCGGCGTGCCGATCCGCGCCTATTTCGTGGACGAGGCGCCGGGCACGGACCACCTGGTCGGCGAGTTCCGCCGGCTCGTGCAGTCCGAGGGCGTGCAGGTCATGTTCTCGGCCATCTCGTCGGGTTCCTGCCTCGCCTGCACGCCGCTATCGAACGAGCTCCGCAAGGTGACGGTGCTGTGGGATTGCGGCACCCAGCGCATCTTCGAGGAAGGCCCGCAGCCCTTCGCCTTCCGCACCCAGGGCTACGGCACGCCGGAAGTGCTGGCGCCTCTGCTCTATCTGCTGAAGCACAAGCCGGATTTCAGGACGCTCGCCGTCATCAACCAGGACTACGCCTGGGGCCGTGATTCCTGGGAGTTGTGGAAGACAGCCATGGACGCGCTGAAGCCCGGCGTGCGCGTGGTGGCCGAGATGTTCCCGCGCTTCGGTTCGACCGATTTCTCGACCGAGATCACCCGCCTGCTCGCGCTGCGGCCGGATGTCATCTACTCCACCTCCTGGGGTGGCGAGCTCGTCACGCTGATCCGCCAGTCCACGGAGCGTCGTCTGCATGAGCGCTCGACCTTCGTGCTGCCGGTGGCCGAGGCCTCGATGCCGATCCTCGCACGCACCATGCCGACCGGGCACATCATCGGTGCCCGGGGCGACCACTGGAACAACCACCCGGCGCCCAAGGATCCCGCGCGGTTCAACCGCTTCGTCAACAACTACCGCCAGCGCTACAACGAATACCCGATCTATCCTTGCCACCATATCGCGCAGGCGCTCTACGCCATGCAGGCGGCCTATGCGAAGGCCATCCAGGCCAAGGGCGGCGCCTGGCCGAACGACCAGGAACTGGCCGACGCCTTCCGCGGCCTGACCTTCCCGACGCCGACTTCGGAGATCACGCTGCGCCCTGATGGCCAGGGGCTCGAGGACCAGATCGTCGGCCTCTCCTCCTTCAACGACCGCTTCCCCTTCGCGGTGCCTGATCGAATGATGCTGTATCCGGCGGCCGATGTGAGCGCGCCCGTGGGACAGAAGAGCACGGACTGGCTGAAGACGCTGCGCCCGGACATGGTCCAGCGCGTCGGCCGCAGCATCTGACGATCGACGTCTCGCATGGCCGAGTGGCTGGAACAGAACGGGCTGCTGCTCGGCCTTGCGGCGCTGGATGGCATCGCCTCCGCCGCGCTCATCTTCCTGGTCGCGGTGGGGCTGAACCTCGTCTTCGGCGTGCTGCGGATCGTCAATGTCGCGCACGGATCCTTCTATGCGATCGGGGCCTATGCGGCCGCATCGCTCGGCCTCTTCCTGACGGCGCGGGGTATGCCGCAATGGGCGTCCCTGCCGCTGCTGCTGATCTCGGCGGCGATCACCGGCACCATCCTGGGCCCGCCGATCGAACGCTTCCTCCTCCAGCGCATCTACGCGCAGGAGGAAGTGGTGCAGTTGCTCGTCACCTTCGCGCTCTTCATGATCCTGGAGGATGTGCAGAAGCTGATCTGGGGCGTGCAGCCCGTGCAGAACGACGCCGCGCTGCGCCTGCTCGGCACGGTGGACGTGCCCTTCGCGGGTGACGTGATCCCCTTCACCGCCTACCAGCTCTACCTGCTCCCCATGGTCGCGGTCGCGACACTGGTGGGCCTGGCCTGGTTCCTGCGCCGGACGCTGATGGGGCGCGTCATCGTGGCGGTGACCACGGACCGGGAGGCCGCGACCGCCATGGGCATCGATGCGCGGAAGGTCTTCATGCTGACCTTCACCTTCGGCGCCATGCTGGCCGCGCTCGGCGGCGCGCTGTCCTCGCCCACGGCGGCGTTGGTTCCCGGCATCGGGGCGCAGACCATCGTGCTCTCCTTCGCGGTCGTCGCGACCGCGGGCCTCGGGCAGATCGAAGGCGCGGCGCTGACCTCGCTCATGATCGGCCTCGGGCGGTCCATCGCCGTCTATCTGGAGCCTGAGCTCGAAGTGGTGGTGCCCTACATCATCATGGTGGCCGTCCTGCTGGTGCGGCCGCAGGGCCTGTTCGGCGTGACGGCGACGAGGCGCATCTGACCTTGGCCCGCATGGAACCTCTGCTCGCGCTGCTGGTCGCGGGCGTCATGGTGACCGCGGCCTTCGTGGCGCCCTGGCTGAAATTCATCCTCACTGTCGCGCTGGCGAAGGGCCTCGCGGTGCTCGGAATCCTGCTGCTGCTCCGCGCGGGGCAGGTCAGCTTCGGCCACGCGCTCTACATCGCCTTCGGGGCTTATGTGGTCGCCTTCCTCGCGGGTTCTTTCGGCGATGTCGCGATCCTGCTGCCGCTCGCCGCCATCGGCGCGGGGTTGCTCGGCCTCCTCGTCGGGCTGTTCGTGACGCGCTACCGCGAGATCTTCTTCGGCATGCTGAACCTGGCGCTCAGCATGGTGTTCTATTCGTTGCTGGAGAAGCTCTACGCCATCACCCGCGGCACGGATGGCATCCGCGTGGAGGTTCCGGCCGTGCTCGGCCAGCGGCTCGACCGCGAGACCTATGAATGGGTGATCTTCGGCATCGCCCTCGGGCTCGCCTTCCTCTTCGCGGCATTGGTGCGCATCTATCTCGCCTCGCCGATGGGCCAGGCGCTGTCCGCCATCAAGACGCGCGAGACGCGGCTGGAATTCATGGGGGTGCCGGCCAAGCGGGTGCTGCTGTCCGCCTATGTCATCTCGGCCGTCCTCGGCGGCATGGGCGGTGCCATCATTGCCATGACGACGCGCCACGTGACGCCGCTGCTCGCCTACTGGACCTCCTCGGGCGAGCTTGTGTTCATTGCCATCCTGGGCGGCGCCGGCGGCGTGCTCGGGCCGTTCCTGGGCGCGGCGGCCTTTGAGCTGGTGCGGGTCTATGCCGCGGCGGCCGTCGCGGATGCCTGGCAGATGATCCTGGGCGCCGTGCTGCTGCTGGTCATCCTGTTCGCCCCCGGTGGGTTGTGGGGCATGCTCGCTGGCCGCTTCCGCCGTGGAGGCGCCGCGTGAGCGTGCTCCTCTCCGCGCAGGATCTGCGGCTGGCTTTCGGCGGCGTGAAGGCGGCCGACGGCATCAACCTCGATGTGATGAACGGCGAGTTCCTCGCCATCATCGGCCCGAACGGCGCCGGCAAGACCACCTTCATCAACATGACAACGGGCTACCTCCGCCCGAACGCCGGCAGCATCCGCTACGACGGGGCCGAGATCACCGGCCTCTCCCCGCGCGCCATCGTCGCCAGAGGGATCGGCCGCTCCTTCCAGCTGCCGCAATTGTTCACCGAGCATACGGTGCTGGAGAACGTGGCCCTGGCGCTGGCCGCGCGCGAAGGCTTCTGGTCGCCCTTCCGCCCCCTGCTCCGCCCGCGCTGGCGGGACGAGGCGCGGGAGCTGCTGCAGCGCTTCGGCCTGACGCCGGTCGGGGATGCCCGCGCGGATGCGCTGAACGAGGGTGCGCGCAAGCTCGCCGACATCGCCATGGCCGTTGCCCTGCAGCCGCGCCTGATCCTGATGGACGAGCCGACCTCGGGCGTCGCGGCCTCGGAAAAAATGGAGATCGTGGAAACGCTGGCCCGCGTGCTGCGCGAGGCGCGCGTGACCGCGGTCTTCGTGGAACACGACATGGACGTGGTCGAGCGCTTCGCCGACCGCGTCGCGGTCTGGAGCCAGGGGCGCATCGCGGCTCTTGGGCCCCCGGCGGAGGTCCTCGCCGACCCGGACGTGCAGCGCGAGGTCATCGGGATCGCGGCCCATGCTTGAACTGGCCGACGTCTCGGTCGACATCGCCGGCGCGCCGGTGCTGCGCGGCGTGTCCCTCACGGTGCCGGCCGGCGGCCGCGTCGCGCTGATCGGGCGCAACGGCGCGGGCAAGACCACGACCCTCCGCGCGCTCATGGGGCTGCTGCCGATCAAGGGCGGCCGCATCGCGATCAATGGCGAGGACATGACCGGCGTGCCCGCGCACCACCGCGCCCGCCTCGGCGTCGGCTACGCGCCGGAGGAACGGCGGCTGTTCGGCAGCTTCACGGTGGAGGAGAACCTGCTCCTCCCCGCCCAGGTGCTGAAGCTCGGCGCCATCGAGATCAACCGGCGGCTGGCGGCCGTGTACGCCCTGCTGCCGGAACTCCGCGACCTCTCGCCGCGCAAGGCGGCGGGGCTGTCAGGCGGTCAGGGCAAGATGGTGGCGCTCGGCCGCGCGATGATGATCGGCAGCAAGGCGATCCTGCTGGACGAGCCCTTCCAGGGCCTCGCGCCCGCGCTGGCGCTGCGCTACGCGGAGGCGCTGAAGCGCATGCGGGGCGCGCTGCCGCACCTGGCGATCCTGATCACCGAGAGCAATCCCGAACTGCTCCGCCCGCTGGTCGAGGCGACCTATGTGATCGAGCGCGGCGAGGTTGCCCTGGCCTGATCCGCCATTTCCCGCGCGATCCGGATGGGACAGGATCGGGCCAGGCGAAAAGAGGATGCCGCATGACCGCCACCGTCCTCGACCATGCCCTGGTCCAAGACCGCGTGGCGCGTCTGCGCGACCGGCGCGCGACGCCCGCGGAGTTCCGCCGGCTGCTCGGCGAGATCAGCCTGTTCCTCACCATCGAGGCGACGCGCGACCTGCCCCGCGCGACGCGGCGGATCGAGACGCCGCTTGCCGCCATGGACCACGCGGTACTGGCGGGACCCGAACCCGTGCTGGTCGCGGTGCTGCGCGCGGGGCTGGGGCTGATGGACGGCGCGCGGCTGGTTCTGCCCGAAGCGCCCATCGGCCATATCGGGCTGGCGCGCAACGAGCAGACGCTGCAACCCACCGAATACGTGGTGCGACTGCCGCACGATCTGCCCGCACGCGGCGCGCTGCTGCTCGACCCGATGCTGGCGACCGGCGGCAGTGCGGTGGCGGCGGTCTCGCGGCTGAAGGCCGCGGGCGCGACCTGGATCCGCTTCCTCTGCGTCGTCGCGGCGCCGGAGGGTATCGCGCGCCTGAACGCGGCCTGCCCCGATGTGCCCATCTGGACCGCCGCGCGCGACGAGCGCCTGAACGAACACGGCTTCATCGTGCCGGGCCTCGGCGATGCCGGGGACCGCTGTTTCGGGACGGTCTGATACGCGGCTCATGAAGTCCGGACCTGCGGCCAGCGAAGCTGGCCGAGGCCGCGAATGCGGCCCGCCCGCGGTCAGCGAAGCTGATCCGCCGCGGGTGCGGCGAAGCCGAGCGCCAGAGGCGCGCTGGCGTGTGAAGCATGAAATGCGTCAGCATTTCATGAGCCCGGTATGAC
>JAYRQX010000063.1:0-2586 GCA_041910415.1 Acetobacteraceae bacterium
AGGCGCTCGCCGCCCGCGGCATCGCGCCGGCGCAGCGGCAGGAGGAGACCGAGAGCGACGCGCAGGTCGCGCGCGAACGCATCACCGTCACGCGCCAGCGCCTGCTGCGGCTGCTGACGACGCTGCGCGGCGACCCCAACCTGCCGGGGGACGAGCATCCGAGCGTGCGCGAAAGATTGGCCGCGCGCGACGCCGCGGCGCTCGATCTCGCGCGCACCAATATCGTCGCGCCGGTCTCCGGCACCATCGTCAACATGCGCCTCCAGCGCGGCGAGCAGTTGCGCGCGCAGACGCCGGTCTTCTCGCTGGTCTCCGACCGCCGCCCCTGGGTGGAGGCGAACCTCAAGGAGACGACGCTCGCCCATGTCACGATCGGGCAGCGCGTCGAGGTGACGCTCGACCTCTATCCGGGGGTGACCTGGATCGGGGAGGTGGAGAGCATCAGCCCGGCGACGGGTGCGGAATTCGCGATCCTTCCGCCGCAGAACGCGAGCGGCAATTGGGTGAAGGTCGTGCAGCGCCTGCCCGTGCGCATCCGCCTGCTGCCGCGCCCGGGCGAGCCACCGCTGCGCGCGGGCATCACCGCGACCGTTTCCATCGATACCGGCCGCGAGCGGCGTTTCAGCGACGCGCTCGCCTGGCTGACGGGCCTGCTGCCGGGCCGCGCGAGCGCGGGCGAGGGCGGCACCGCGGAGGCGCGACGCTAGGTTGTCAGCGCGACATGCGCTGCTACGTTTCCTGTCACTGAGTCGGATGGATTGATCAGATGCGCGTTGGGATCGAAGTCGGCGGCACCTTCACGGACCTTGTCGCGATCGACGGCAACAGGGCGGAGGTGGCGAAGGTCCCGAGCACGCCGAGGAGCCCCGATATCGGCGCCTTCAACGCGCTGCTCGCCGGCAAGGTCGCGCCGGGGTCCGTGACGGACCTGGTGCACGGATCGACCGTCGCGACGAACGCCATCCTGGAACGGCGCGGCGCGAAGATCGCCTTCGTCACCACGCGCGGCTTCCGCGACATCCTGTTCATGCAGCGCCACGATCGGCGCAGCATCTATGACCTGCGTTACAGGAAGCCGGAGCCGCCCGTCCGCCGCCGCGACTGCTTCGAGGTGACGGAGCGCGTGGATGCGCGCGGCGACATCATCCGCCCGCTGGATGAGGGCGAGGTGACGGCCTCGCTGATCCCGGCGCTGGCCGCGGGCGGGTATGGCGCCGTCGCGATCTGCCTGCTCTCCGCCTATGCCGCGCCGGCGCATGAGATGCGGCTGGCGGAGCTGATCCGCGCCGCGCTGCCGGATCTGCGCGTGGCCGTCAGCCATGTGGTGGCGCCCGAATTCCGCGAATTCGAACGTGCCTCCACCACCACGCTGTCGGCCTATGTGCAGCCGGTGATCGACGGCTATCTCGACCGCTTCAACGCGACGCTGGCGGAAGCGGGGTTCAAGGGCCGCTTCAGCGTCATGCAGTCCAATGGCGGGCGCCTGCCGGCCGTCGCCATGCGGCGCAACGCCATCACCGCGCTGTTCAGCGGCCCCGCCGCCGGCGTGGTCGGCGCCATCCGCCAGGCGCAGCGATCGGGCCGCGGCGACATCATCACCTTCGACATGGGCGGCACCTCGACCGACGTCTCGCTGGTGCGCGGCGGCGAACCCGCGCTGGCGCCGGAGACGGAGGTGGACGGCCTGCCGATCCGCACGCCGGTGCTGGACATCGTCTCGGTCGGCGCCGGCGGCGGCAGCCTGGTCTGGATCGACGAAGGCGGCATGCTGCGCGTCGGGCCGCGCAGCGCGGGCGCCGATCCGGGGCCTGCCTGCTATGGCCGCGGCGGCACGCTGCCCACGGTGACGGATGCGCATGTGGTGCGCGGCACGATCCGCCCGGAAAGCTTCCTCGGCGGCACGATGACGCTGGATGCCGATGCCGCGCATCGCGCCTTCGAAGGCATCGCGAAGCAGCTCGGCACCGATGTGCGCGGGGCGGCGGCGGCGGCGATCCGGCTCGCGGTCGCCAACATCGTGCGCGCCATCCAGCTCGTCTCCACCGAACGCGGTCGCGATCCGCGCGACTATGCGCTGGTGCCCTTCGGCGGCGCCGGCCCGCTGCTGGCGGCGGAGATTTCCGACGAACTCGGCATCAAGGAGATCCTGGTGCCGCCGAACCCCGGCGTGATTTCTGCCCTTGGCCTGCTCTCCGCGGACTACGTGAAGGTGTACGGCACGACGCGCCGCATGGCGTTGGACGGCGATGCACCGTCCGCGCTGCGCGAGGCCGAAGCGGAGTTGCGACGCGCGGCGCATGCAGAATTCCGCGACCTTGGCCTGGATGGCGCACTGGAATACGGGCTGGAGGCCGATATGCGCTTCGTCGGCCAGGCTTTCGAAATCCCCGTGCCGGTGGAAGCCGAAGCCTTGGCAAAACTGACGGAAGCGGAACTCGCCGCGCGCTTCGTGGATGCGCATCGCCGCGTCTACATGCATGGCGGTGAGCCGGGGCGACGTGCAGAAATCGTGTCGCTGCGCTTCTCCGTCCGCCGCCGCCTGGAAAGCCTGCCGGACATCCAGGAACGCGCCGCCGCGCCCCCACC
>JAYRQX010000064.1:0-2822 GCA_041910415.1 Acetobacteraceae bacterium
CGCAGCGGCCGATGGATGGCGTGTCCATGGCCTACACGCTGCCGCGCGAGAACGTCGCCGCGCCATCCACGCGGCACACCCAGTATTTCGAGATCCTCGGCTATCGCGCGATCTATCACGATGGCTGGATCGCCAGCACCACGCCGCCGGTGCCGCCCTGGGCCAATGCCTCGGTGCCGCGCCCGTCCGACGTGATGCACGGCTATGCCTGGGAACTCTACAACCTGGCCGACGACCCGACGCAGATGCGCGACCTGGCCGCCGCACAGCCCGACCGGCTGCGCGGCCTGCAGGAGCTGTTCATCATGGAGGGAACGCGCAACCAGGTCTTCCCGCTGAACAACTCCATCACCGCGATGGTCGCCGCGCGGCCCGGGCCCGCGGCCGGGCGGCGGCAATTCGTCTATACCGGCCCGTCCTGCTGCACGCAGGCAAATGCGGCGCCCTCCATCCTCAACCGGTCCTACCGCATCACCGCCGAATTCGAGGTGCCCGCCGGCGGCGCCAACGGGATGCTGGTGACGCAGGGCGGCCGCTTCGCCGGCTGGGGGCTGTATCTGCGCGAGGGGCGGCCGGTCTTCACCATGAACCTTCTCGATGTCGAGCGGGTGAAGTGGGAGGGCCCGCAGGCGCTGCCGGCGGGACGACAGACCATCGTCTTCGACTTCACGCTGGACCAGGCAGGCGCCAGCCCATTCGGCCGCGGCGGCACCGGCGTGCTCTCGGTGAACGGGGCCGAGGTCGCGCGGCACACCCTGCCGCACACCACCCCCTTCACCTTCGCCTGGGACGAGACCTTCGATGTCGGCCTGGACACCGGCACGCCGGTGGACGACCGCGACTACCAGGTGCCCTTCGCCTTCACCGGGCGCATCGGGCGCATCACCGTCGACCTAGGCGACAGCCCGGTCTCCGAGGCCTCGATCAACCGCTTCCTCGAGGAAGTGGCGGCGCGCGCGCGGGATGCGGAACGCCCCGCCCCGGGCGTGGCGCCGGCGCGACGCAACTAGAACGGGCGTTTTGCCCAGGCATGCGGCCCGCGACGATCGCTGCGGGTCGTCGCCTTGCGGGGCGCGACAGGAGAGCATGAGATGAGCCCCTGCACCTGTCACCGGATCGCAGCTGCCGCGGTGATCGCGAGCGGCATCGCAACGGGCGCCGCGGCGCAGGACACCGGCCTCAGGCCCGGCTGGAGCTTCGAGGTCGCGCCCTATGTCTGGCTGCCCTCGGTCAGCGGCAACCTGCGCTACGACATCCCGACCGGCGCGGGCGGCACTGCGGATGTGAAGGCCGATGCCGACGACTACTTCGCCAACCTCAACTTCGCCGGCGCGCTGGCGGCGACGGCGCGCTACGATCGCTTCTCGCTGCTCACCGACATCATCTATGTCAGCGCCGATGCGGGTTCGAGCCGGGTCGAGGCCGCCAATCCGTTCGGCGTCGGGCGCAACCCGATCTCCTCCACGGCGAATATCGGAACCGATTCGACGCTGAAGACCACGCTCTGGACACTGGCCGGCGGCTATACGTTGGCCTCCGGCGCCTGGGGCAATGTCGATGCGCTGGCCGGCTTCCGCTACCTCGGGGTCGAGGCCACGACCAACTACAACCTCGCGCTCACGCTGGTCGGCCCGCGCGGCAATGCGGGGCCCACCTTCGGCGGCGCCGGGCGGCTTTCCGGACGCGACAACATCTGGAACGGCATCATCGGCGTGCGCGGGCGCATCAACATCGGCGAGTCCGGCCTGTTCGTGCCCTACTACCTCGACATCGGCACGGGGGATTCGAACTTCACTTGGCAGACCTTCGCAGGCATCGGCTACCAGTCCGGCTGGGCCGGGGTACAGCTCGGCTGGCGCTATTTGTCCTTCGAACAGGGCGGCAACAGCCTGGTGCAGGACCTGTCCATGAGCGGCGCCTACCTCGCGGTGAACTTCAGCTTCTGAAGGTGCAACCAACCGCGGCCACGGCGCGCTCGCGATGCGCAGCCGCGGTCCGCATGAAAGGACATGCCAACATGACCACGCGACGCCTCGCCCTCGCGGCAGCCGGGTCGGCAACGGCCGCGATCCTCGCCGCGTCCCCCGCGGATGCGCAGCCGGCGACCGGCATGGCGGACTTCCTGTTCGTCCAGACCGCGAAGCGGATGGCCTATGACGCGGCATCCAGGCGTATGACCTTGCTCGAGGTGAGCCCGGTCACGCTGGCCTTTGCCGACCGCCCCGAACGCATCGCCGCGAACATGCGAACGGCGGACTTCGTGCCGTTCTGGAGCACCGGCAATGACAGCTTCCTGCGGGATCCGCCGAATGCGGATGTCTCCATCCTGGAGGGCAACACACTGCGCCAAGTGGTCGTGGTGCTGCGCGACCCGGCGCTGCAGGACGACAGGCTGAGCTATGTCGTGCAGGTGCTCGAAGGCGAGATGCCTGCCGCCGGCGCCGATGTCTCCGTGTTCATCGACATAATCGGCATGCCGCTGACGCCGTTCTCCTTCGCCGGTGCGCGGCGCCGGACATTCCGGCGCGCGGTCTATTGGCGGCGCTGAGGCCGGACATCCCGACCACGAGGACAGCCACGTCGCCGCTGGCGCGACGCGACTGGCGGGGCGCGCGCCACGCAGCGATCCTGTTCAGCATGGGCGTCGCCATCGTGGTGCCGCTCCTGCTGGCGGCGCTACTGGTCGGCGCGCCGGAACCGGTGGCGCGCGAGGGCGCGCGGCACGGCTTCGTCGGCTCCTCGACCTGCGCCGGCTGCCACGCCCCGCAGACCGCCGCCTGGCGCGCCAGCGACCATGCGCGCGCCATGGCCGCCGCGACACC
>JAYRQX010000065.1:0-8302 GCA_041910415.1 Acetobacteraceae bacterium
GTCCAAAAGGCGCGCGGCGGCCACGGAGGAGTCGACCCCTCCGCTCATGGCGATCACGACGCGCCGACGCTCGGTCATGGCCCCTGTTATACCGTCACCAGAGGACCGGCGAGGGTTTTTCGCCCGTCGATGACGGAACGGAGACAAATGTGACGCTCGGCTCGCCCCCGCCCGGCCCGCTGCTGTAGAAGGGGCTCATGAGCGCCGTCCCTTGCAAGACCGACATGCGGCCCGCAGCGCCGAGGCGCCGAATGGCGCCCGCCGGCGGTCCCGGGACCCCATCGAAATCGCACAGCGATTTCGGATGGGCACCCGGTCCGGCGAAAGCCAGGCAGACCGGAGGTCTGCGCGTCACGCCGCAGGCGTGCCATCGGCACGACGCGTCTGAGGGTCCCAAACAATGAGCGCCGCCGCCAAGCTGGTCCCCGCCGCCGTGACCTCGCCGCTCGCCGACAGCCCGGCGCGCTTCATCAATCGCGAGCTCTCCTGGCTCGACTTCAACCATCGCGTCCTGGAAGAGGCGATGAATGAGCGCCATCCGCTGCTGGAACGGCTGCGCTTCGTCGCCATCTCGGCCTCCAACCTCGACGAGTTCTATTCCGTCCGCGTGGCGGGGCTGATCGGCCAGGAACGCGCGGGCGTCGCAAAGATGTCGCCGGACGGGCAGACGCCGACGCAACAGCTCGCGGCCATCCATGCCCGCGCGCAGTCGCTGATCGAAGGGCAGCAGGACGCCTGGCAGGCACTGCGCGGCCTGCTGCGGGCGGAAGGCGTTTCGGTCTGCGAGGCCGCGGAGCTGACCGAGGCGGATCGCGACTACCTTTCCCACTGGTTCATGGAACGCGTCTTCCCGGTGCTGACACCGCTCGCGGTGGATCCGGCGCATCCCTTCCCCTTCATCGCGAACCTCGCGCTCTGCATGGTGCTGAAGCTGGTGCGGGAGGAGGATGGCGGCACGATGCGCGCCCTGCTGCCGCTGCCGCCGCAGGTCGAGCGTTTCATCCGCCTGCCCGACGCCGAGGCGCAGGAGACGCGCAAGCGGCCGCGCTTCGTGCTGCTGGAGGATGTGATCCTGCTCTTCCTCGGCCGGCTCTTCCCCGGCTTCATCCTGGCCGAGCAGGGGCTGTTCCGCCTGATCCGCGACACCGATGTGGAGTTCGAGGAAGAGGCCGAGGACCTCGTGCGGTCGTACGAGACCGCGCTGAAGCGCCGCCGCCGCGGCAAGGCGATCCGGCTCAGCTTCACCATCGCGACGCCCGCGGACATGCTGGATTTCGTCGCCGAGGAGATGGACGCCGACCGGTCGGCCGTCTTCGTCGTGGAAGGGCTGCTGGGCCTGTCGGATCTCACCCAGCTGATCGTGGACGACCGGCCGGACCTGCTGTTCGTGCCCTACACGCCGCGCTTTCCCGAACGCATCCTCGATTTCGGCGGCGACTGCTTCGCGGCGATCCGGGCCAAGGACATCGTCGTCCACCATCCCTATGAGAGTTTCGACGTGGTGGTACAGTTCCTGCGCCAGGCGGCGCGGGACCCCAACGTCGTCGCGATCAAGCAGACGCTCTACCGCACCACGCGCGACAGCCCGATCGCCAAGGCGCTGATCGAGGCGGCAGAGGCGGGGAAATCCGTCACCGGCATCGTCGAGCTGAAGGCCCGCTTCGACGAGGAGCGCAACATCGCGCTGGCGCGCGAGCTGGAAGCGGCCGGCGTGCAGGTGGTCTATGGCTTCGTCGAGCTGAAGACGCACGCGAAGGTCTCGCTCGTCGTGCGGCGCGAAAGCGGCGCGCTGCGCAGCTACGCGCATTTCGGCACCGGCAACTACCACCCCATGACCGCGCGCATCTACACGGATTTGTCCTTCTTCACGGCCGATCCCGCGCTGACGCGCGACGCCGCGAAGCTCTTCAACTACATGACCGGCTATGCGCGGCCCGAGACGATGGAGGCGCTGGCCTTTGCGCCGCTGACGATCCGCCCGGCGCTGCTCGGCCTGATCGAGCGCGAGATCGAGTTCGCCCGCGAGGGCCGCGCCGCCGGCATCTGGATCAAGATGAATTCCCTGGTCGACGAGACGCTGATCGATGCGCTCTACCGGGCGAGCCAGGCGGGCGTGAAGGTGGATTGCGTCGTGCGCGGCATCTGCTGCCTCCGCCCCGGCGTGAAGGGGCTGTCGGAGAACATCCGGGTGAAGTCGATCGTCGGGCGCTTCCTGGAACATTCGCGCATCTCCGTCTTCGGCAACGGTCACCGGCTGCCGTCGCGGCGCGCAAAGGTGTTCATCGCCTCGGCCGACTGGATGGCGCGCAACATGGACTGGCGCGTCGAGACCATGGTCCCCGTGGAGAACCCGACGGTGCATGCCCAGGTGCTCGACCAGATCATGGTGACGAACCTCAAGGACTCCATGCAGTCCTGGGAGCTGACGCGCGACGGCGGCTGGCGACGCCTGCCGCCCGGCGAGAAGCCGGTCTCCGCGCATGAATACTTCATGGTGAACCCCTCCCTCTCCGGCCGCGGCAGCGCGTTGGCGCGTGCCCGGAACGAGCGCCCGCGCCGCATCCCGCGCCCCGACCGCATCACCCAGGACTGAGCCGCATGGACCTGCCCCCCGCCCTCCGTGGTGCCTCGGAGGCCTCGTCGCGTGCGCGTTGCGGCATCGTGGACCTCGGCTCCAACTCCGTGCGTCTCGTCGTCTTCGAAGGGCGCAGCCGCACCCCGCAGGCGATCTTCAACGAGAAGGCGGTGCTCGGCCTGGGGCGTGGGCTGCAGACATCAGGCAGGCTGAACGAGCAGGCCGTCGAGCAGGCGCTGACGGTGATGATGCGCTACCACGCCATCGCGCGCGCCATGCGTGCCGATCCGCTGGAAGTCCTTGCCACGGCGGCGGTGCGCGATGCCTCCAACGGCGCCACCTTCATCGAGGCGCTGAAGCAGCGGATGCCCGGCGTGCCCATCACCATCCTCTCGGGCGAGGGCGAGGCGGCGATGTCGGCCGACGGCGTGCTGCTCGGCTTCCCCGCGGCCGACGGCATTCTGGGAGACGTCGGCGGCGGCTCGCTGGAACTGGTCGAACTCTCGGGCGGGCAGGCCAGGCGATCGGTCAGCCTCGGCCTCGGCACCCTCCGGCTCAGCGACCGCGCGGATGGCGACATCGGTCGCGCGCGGGCGATCGCGGAAGCCGATCTCGCGACGGTGCCCTGGCTCGGCGAAGGCGCGGGGCGGGACCTCTTCCTGGTGGGCGGCGCCTGGCGCGCGCTGGCGCGCATCCACATCGCGCAGACCGCCTATCCGCTCCAGATCGTCCACCACTACGTGCTGAAGCGGGACGAGGCGCGCGACCTCTGCGGCGTCATCATGGCGGCGACCAAGCGGACGCTGGAACGCATGCCGGGCGCGCCGGCCAAGCGCGTGACGGACCTGCCCTTCGCGGCCGTCGCACTGCGCCGCCTGCTGCGCGCGACGGGCGCCAGGCGCGTCGTCTTCAGCGCCAACGGGCTGCGCGAAGGCTGGTACGCGCGGCTGCTGTCGGACGAGGCGCGGCAGGAGGACCCGATGCTCGCCGCGGCGCGCTATCTGGGCCTGCGCCTCGGCCGCGATAAGCGTCTTCCCAAGGCGTTGTTCGACTGGACCGCGCCGCTCTTCGCGGATGAATTGCCGCTCGCCGCCGACCTCCGCCGCGCAGCCTGCTGGCTGTCGGATACCGGCAGCCACGACCATCCCGACTACCGCGCCGAGCAGGCCTTTCTGCGCGTGCTGCGCCAGCCCGGCGTGGGCCTCGACCATCACGCACGGGCCTATCTCGCGCTGGTGCTCGCGCTGCGGTACGAAGCCACGAGCGACGCGCCCTTCATCGCGATCTCGCGCGTGTTGCTCGATGTCGGCGCGGTGCGTCGCGCCGAGGTGCTGGGGGCGGCGCTGCGGCTCGCCTACACGCTCTCCGGCGGCACACCGGAATTGCTTGAAGGCACGCGGCTGAAACGCCAGGGCGGGCGGCTCGTGCTGCGGCTGACGGAAGGCAGCGGCGTCTTCGCGGGCGAGAGCGTGATGCGCCGCGTGGAAGCCCTGGCCGCGACGCTCGGGCTGGAAGCGGCGGTGGAGATCAGCGAGGCGTGACGCGCCCGGTCATATCAACGGTCAAAGCATGCGGCCGTTGGTATCATACCGGCTTGCCGATGGTATGACCTGCGGCCCGCAGGGCCGAGGCGCCGAACGGCGCCCGCCGGTGGTCCGGCGAAGCCAAGGGCCGCGGAGGCGGCCCGCCCGGCGTTCGAGGGGCACAAAGGTCAATCCTTTGTGCCGCAGGTATCAATCGTTCTCGTAATCCTGGCACCAATAGGTGCTGAACAGGCCCGAATTCCCGACGCGGATCTCGTGCGTCCTGTGGCGGCTCTGGCGCGTGGCCGGCGACGGCCCGCGACGGAAGCGGTCGACCGTGGCATCCAGCGTATCCAGGACGCGCTGCGACGGCCCCGCGCCGCCCGGATAGATGGTGATGAACTTGCCGCGCTGATTGCCGCGGTTCAGCTCCCGATAGGTCTCGACGTCCTTCACCACCTTGTGGTGGACATGCAGCAGCCGGAGCGTCGGCAGCGCGATGCGCGCCAGCGCGTCGGCGTCGTCCTCATGGACGGAGATGTGCAGCTTGAAGCCGGTGTTGACCATCAGCGGGATGGTCGCGGATTCGTAGAAGACGGTCCCGAACATCCACTGGTATTCGCCCGGCGGCTGCCCGTAGGGGCAATAGGTCAGAGCGTCGCTCATGCCGCACCTCGCCCGGCATCGCTGCTGCCCGATGCCATCGGCGGACGATAGCCGGACCCGGCCGGGGCGCGATCTGAAATGCTTCGGTGCGCCTTCACCCCCGCGCGAGCGGGGCGCGCCCGCCTCACCCGCCCGAAATCAGCTTCACTTTCCGCCCCTCGACGCCCAGCGCGAGTTTCCCGCCCTTCAGCGCCAGTGCGGCATTGCCAAAAACCTCGCGCCGCCAGCCATGCAGCGCCGGCAGGTCCGCGCCGTCGCCGGAGGCCAGCCGGTCCAGGTCGTCGCTGCTCGCCAGCAGGCGCGGCGCGACGTGGTGCTCCTCGCTCTTCGCCGCCAAAAGCACCTTCAGCAGCGCGACCAGCGCGGGGGAGGCCGGCGGGCCGGCGCGATCCTTGGGCAGCGTGGGCAGCGCCTCGTCGGGCAAAGCCTTCGCCGCCGCGATCGCGGCGAGCAGCCCCGTGCCGCTCTTGCCCTTCGCGAAGCCTTCGGAGACGCCCCGCGCGCGCGCCAGGTCGGCCGCATTCTGCGGCGCCGTCGCGGCGATCTCCAGCAGCGTCTCGTCCTTGATCAGCCGCTGGCGCGGGATGTTGATGCGCTGCGCCTCGCGTTCCCGCCAGGCCGCGACCGCGCGCAGCACGCCCAGGAAGCGGCGGTTGGAACTGCGCGGGCGGAGCCGCTCCCAGGCACTGTCGGGCTCGGTCAGGTAGGTGGACGGGCTGGCGAGTTCGGCCATCTCCTCGGCCACCCAGTCGAGCCGCCCCTCGCGCTTGAGCTTGTCCGTCAGCGCCACATAGATCCGGCGCAGATGCGTCACATCGGCGGCCGCATAGCTGATCTGGCTTTCCGACAGCGGCCGGGCCGACCAGTCGCTGAAGCGGTGCGCCTTGTCGATCTGCGCATTGGCCAGCGCGCGGGCGAGCCCGTCATAGGACACCTGGTCCCCGAAGCCCGCGACCATGGCCGCGACCTGCGTGTCGAAGAGCGGCTTCGGCACCGCGCCGTATTTGATCAGGAAGATCTCGACGTCCTGCCGCGCGGCGTGGAAGACCTTCACGACCTGTTCGTCCGCCAGCAGCGCGCCAAGGGGCGCCAGGTCGATCCCCGGCGCCAGCGCATCCACCACCGCGACCTCCCCGGCCCCGGCGAGTTGCACGACGCAGAGCTCGGGCCAATAGGTCCGCTCGCGCATGAACTCGGTGTCCACGGTCACGAAGGGCTCGGCGCGCAGCCGCTCGCAGAGCGCGGCCAGCGCGGCGCTGTCGGTGATCAGGGCGGGAAGGGGGTCCCCGGAGGGGCGGCGAATCATCCACAGCCTTCTAGGCGGCGGAAGCCCGTCGGTCCACCGGGGTCCGGCCCCAAGGCGGTTCGTTCCGATGCCCTTTCGGACAGGCGGTCCCACCCCCACCCCCGGCCGTTGCATCGGCTGCCGCCTGCGGGGGGGGTGCCGGGCTGGGCGCGGGCGATGCGGGGCCACAGGGGCCGTGGGTCATCCCGGCCGGGTTCGCGCCATGCCTGCCGGCGATGGGGCTGGCCGGGGCCGCCCGCCGGGTGCAACCTCCGCCTTCCCGCCAACAGGAGCCTTTCCCATGGAACTGCGCCCGCTCGGCCGATCCGGCCTGTCCATCCCGCCCATCGTCTTCGGCGGCAATGTCTTCGGCTGGACGGCGGACAAGGCCATGTCCTTCCGCCTGCTGGATGCCTGCGTGGACCACGGCCTCATCGCGATCGACACGGCCGATGTCTATTCCGCCTGGGTCACCGGCCACAAAGGCGGCGAATCCGAGACCGTGATCGGCGAATGGCTGAAGGCCCGTCCCGGGGTGCGGTCAAAAGTGCTGATCCTGACGAAGTGCGGCATGGAGATGCCGGGCCAGGGCAAGGGCCTCTCCGCCGCCTGGATCGCGACAGCCTGCGAGGCGTCGTTGAAGCGGCTGGGGATCGAGACGATCGACCTCTACCAGGCGCACCGGGACGACGAATCGACCCCGCTGGAAGAGACGCTCGGCGCCTTCGACAAGCTGGTGAAGGCAGGCAAGGTGCGCGCCATCGCCTCCTCCAACTACAGCGCGGAGCGGCTGAAGGCGGCGCTGGCGGTGAGCGCGAAGGAGGGCTTCCCGCGCTTCGAAAGCCACCAGCCCGTCTACAACCTGATGGATCGCGGAATCGAAGAGAAAATCCTGCCGCTGTGCAAGGCCGAGGGGATCGGGGTGATCCCCTATTCCTCGCTGGCCTCGGGCTTCCTGACGGGGAAATACCGGACGAAGGCCGATCTCGGGAAATCCGTGCGCGGCGAACGCAGCGTGGCCAAGCACATGACCGACAAGGGCATGGGCGTGCTGGCGGCGGTGGATGCGGTCGCGGCGCGGCACAAGGCAACGCCGGCGCAGGTGGCGCTCGCCTGGCAGATCGCGCGGCCCGGCATCACGGCGCCCATCGCGAGCACGACGACGCCCGGGCAGCTCGAGGAATTGGTGGGGGCGACAAGGCTGGCGCTGAGTGCCGCGGATATCGCGGCGCTGGATGCGGCGTCGAAGTAGGGAGAGACGCAGAGGCCCCCAACCCCGTTCGCCCGGGGTGCGGGCACTGCTACCCCGCCAACCCCCGCGCCAGCGCCCCCGACAGCAGGCGCACATGCGCCCGCAACTGCGCTTCCGGCATCGGACCCAGCTTCTCGTCCAGACCCAGCACCACCACCCCATGCACCGCCGAGACCAGGCTGCGCGCCAGGGCGGCAAGCGCGGCCGCGTCCTGGCCGGGACGCAGGGCGGCGAGCGGCGCCTCGACATGGGCGAAGAGGCGGGCGTGGCGGTCCACGTACCAGGCTGGCGGCGGCCGGCCATCGGCCATCCGGTGCTCGAACAGCGCGGACCAGCGCCGCCGGTTCGCGGCGGCAAAACCAAAATAGGCCTCCGCCAGCGCCTGAATCCGGGAGACCGGATCGCCGGGCGCCTGATCGGCGCGATCGACAGCCGCCTCCAGCGCCTCCAGCGTCCGCGCGTTCGCGGCCAGCACCAGCGCGTCCAGGTCCTCGAAGACCATGTAGAGGGCGCCGAGCGCGCAGCCGGCCTCCCGCGCGAGGTCCCGCGCCTTCAGGCCATCGAGGCCGCTCTCGGCGATCCGGCGTTCGGCCGCGGCCAGCAGCGCGCGCCGCAGCGCCTGGTGGCGGGCCTCGGTCCGCGCGGAGGGGTTGCCGGATTTTCTTGAACCACGTTCATTTTTTTCTTGAACGCTGTTCATGGGTGCTCTATGCCTGTTGTATGAACAATGTTCATACAGGAGCCCGCCTGATGATCAAGACCTTCGTCACCCTCATCCGCGGCCGCATGGCCGAGGTGGAGCAGGCCGCCGCCGACGCCCACGCCCTGCCCATCCTCGATCAGCAGATCCGCGATGCCGTCACGGCGCTTGGCCGCGCCCGCCGTGCGCTGGCCATCGCCACCGCCCAGTCCGAGACCGAGGTCCGCGAGGCCGAGGCGATCGACCGGCGCATCGCCGACCTGGAATCCCGCGCCCGTGCCGCCCTCGCCGCCGGGCAGGA
>JAYRQX010000066.1:0-2138 GCA_041910415.1 Acetobacteraceae bacterium
CCTCGCCCTCGCCCGTCGAGGCGCCGCAGACCCATGCCGTGCGCGGCCCGCGCCGCGGGCGCGTCGCGCTGCTGACGGGCTGCGCGCAGCAGGTGCTCGCCCCCGGGATCAACGAGGCGACGATCCGCCTGCTGACGCGCATGGGGATCGAGGTGGTGGTGACGAAGGAGCAGGGCTGCTGCGGCGCGCTCGACCACCATATGGGCCACCACGATCCCGCGATGCGCCTGGCGCGCGCCAACATCGCCGCCTGGACGCGCGAGATCGAGGGCGAGGGGCTGGACGCCATCGTCATCAACGCCTCGGGCTGCGGCACGACGGTCAAGGATTACGGCCACATGTTCCGCGAGGAAGCGGCGCCCTGGGCCGACCGCGCGGCCAAGGTCGCGTCGCTGGCCCTCGACATCTCGGAAGTGCTGACGCGCTTCGGCTACGAACCCACGCGCGAGGCGCCGGGCCTGACGGTCGCCTACCATGCCGCCTGTTACCTCCAGCACGGCCAGAAGATCACCGCCGAGCCCAAGACGCTACTCGCCAGGGCCGGCTTTGCCGTGAAGGAGCCGCCCGAGAGCCATATCTGCTGCGGCTCCGCCGGCACCTACAACCTCCTGCAGCCGGCGATCGCCGAGCAGCTCAAGGCCAGAAAGCTCGGCAACATCGCCCGCACCGGCGGCGCGATCGTCGCGACCGGCAATATCGGCTGCATGACGCAGCTCGGCTCCGGCCCCATGCCCGTGGTCCACACGGTCGAGCTGCTGGACTGGATGGCCGGCGGCCCCGAACCCGCGGGCATCGCCCGCGCGCGCGGCGCGGCCTGAGCGGCGATGCGGCGAGCCGTCTTCCTCCTCGCCGCCCTGCTGCTCTGCCGTCCGGCCGCCGCGCAATATGACGAGGTGGCGATCCGGGCGCTGGCCGAGCAGCTGTTCGGCCCGGTGCCGCGCGATGCCGCGACCGTGCTGCACCCGCTGCCCTGGGGCGCGCAGCCGCCGGTGCGCGGCACCACGCATGTCCTCGTCGCGCAGGATAGCTGGAACGCGCTGATCGCACTCGTCACCGCGGTCGAACGCCGCGGAGAGCCCACCATCCTGCAGCCCCTCGTGCTGGGGCAGGCCGGCAATCCCGGGCAGTGCGAGGTGCCGCCGGGCATGCCGGAGGGCGAGGCGCTCGACGAATTCTCCGCCCCGCGCGAAGGCGATTCCGGCCTGGGGCAGCCCATCGCGACGCTGACGGCCACCGACGGCACGCAGCTGATCGGCCTGACCTGGCGCATGGGCGAACGCGGCAACGCGGCGCAGGCGCTCGCGCTGTTCCGGCTGGATGGCAACGCGCTGGCTGAAGTCGCCTGCTTCGTCATGCGCCTCGACGGCACCGCCACCTATGAGAGCGGCGCCCGCCGCCGCGTCAGCAATGTCTGGCGGCTTGAACCCGGCCCGGATGCCGGCACGCCATTGCTGCTGCGCGACACGGCGCGGCCGCAGTTGCGCCCGCTCGCCATCCGGCGCGACCCCGACACCGGCCGCTACGGCATCGTGCGGCCGGAGGAACGGGACAGCCGCCGGCGCTGACGCAAGGTACCAGCGGCCGAATGCGCCGGCCGCTGGTGTGGGTTCTTGGCCCTCCAACGCCGGGCACGCGATTCACGGCCTCGCAATGCAGACAGAGGATCTCGACGCGATCGGTGGCCATGGCGCGCTTCCAATGCCGGGGGCGCAACGGCGTTGACATAATATAAGGACATACTTACTTTAGTGTAAGAATAGACATGGATATGCTGATGAACGCCAAACCGCCCCTGGACATGGTGGAGCTTGAGAAGAAGGCGAAGGAGGCCGCGACGCTGCTCCGCATGCTCGGCAATGAGAGCCGCCTGCTCGTGCTCTGCCATATCGTCGACGCCGGCGAGATGTCGGTCGGCGCGCTGGCCGAGCAGGTGGGCCTGTCCCAGCCCGCGCTCTCCCAGCACCTCGCGCGGATGCGCGAGGAAGGGTTGCTTGCGGCCCGGCGCGAGGCGCAGTCGGTCTATTACCGGCTGGCCGACGAGAAGGCCGCACGCCTGCTCCTGATGATGCATCGGCTCTATTGCGCTCCCGACACCTGACGGCGGGGTGGCGCCGCGGACCACGGCGAAGACAATCTCC
>JAYRQX010000067.1:0-9171 GCA_041910415.1 Acetobacteraceae bacterium
ATGGCGCCGGCGCGGCCACGCGGGTGGGCGGCGGGGGCGAGGCGTCGCCGCCATAGGGGCGGAACGCCGAGGACGGCGCGGCGGAGGCGACGCGGTAGGCAGGCGCACCGACGGATGGCGGGCCGGATGCCATCTGCACCGGCGCGGCGTCGCGCGCCTGGCGCTGGGCGGCGAGCGCCACCATGGTGCTGCCATCCATCCGGCGCGGACCCGCAGGCACGTAATTGCCGATGTCGGCGGCAGCATAGACCTCAGGCGGCGCGCGGCGCGTCGGATGTGCGCCGTCGATGCGCGGCCCGATGCGGGCGACGTAATTCCGCGTCTCGTTCGGCAGCGTGCCGCCGTTCCAGAGATAATCCTCGAGCCGCCGCGGACCGGCATTGTAGGCGGCGAGGAAAGCGGGCGAGCCGTAGAGGTCGTACATCTCGCGGATGTAGGCGGCGCCCGACATGATGTTGTCGTAGGGGTGGTAGGGGTCGTTGCCGAAGCCGTAGCGGCGCTGCAGCTCGGCATAGGTGCCGGGCATCACCTGCATGAGGCCCTGGGCGCCGACGCGGGAGGTGGCAGTGGCGCGGCCGCCGGATTCCTGGCGCATGACTTCGCGGATCCAGCGCTCCGGCACGTCGAAGCGGCGGGAGGCGTCGCGGATGTAGGGTCCCCAGGGGTCCGATGGCGGCCCCGGCGGATCGTAGGAGGCCGGCCGGTTGTAGCTCCCGAACCGCCCGCCCCCGGTCTGGGCGCAGCCCGCGACGACGAAGAGCAGAGACAAGGCCATCAGCGAGCGCGTCGCCCCGCGCGCGAAGCCCACAAGGTTGCCGGACATTCCCGAGCCTACTCCCCCGCACGTACCACGGCGCCGGTCGGCCTTCGGCGGCGTCTCCGCCAAAGCCCCGATACCGCCTGCACCGGGTGCGTCCCCACACCCCCGGTACGCCCGGGCCCAACCCCGATTCAGAACGCGGCCGGGCCAAGCGAGGGAGAAGGCTTAGGACCGCCGGGGCTTTCGGGTCAAGGAAGAGTGTAACATGCGGTAATATCCGACCGTGCAGACGGTCGCCCTTGGGTCGTTCCCGCGGGTCATGCAACCATGGGATGCGCGAGGCCGAGTCGCCACGCCAGATGTCGGAAGCCGCCGCATGCGCAATGCTCACCTTCCCGCCCTGGGGTTCGCCCTGTTGCTGCCGGTGCTGTTGCCGGCCTGCGCGCCGGCCGACCCGGCCACCGTCGTCGGCCCGCAGAGCGTGGGCGCCGCGGCCATGGTCGCGGGCGGGACGGTGATGGAGATGACGCCCGTGCACATCGCCGGTACGCGCACCGGCTTCGGGGCCGGCATGGGCGTCTTCAGCGGCAGCCTGATCGGCAGCACCATCGGCGGCGATTGGCGGGCGCGGACCGTGGCCGCGGTGGCGGGCGGGCTGATCGGCGGCCTCACCGGCGCGGCGGTCGAGCAGGGCGTGACGAGCGGCCAGGGCGTCCGCTTTCTGGTCAGGCTGGATTCGGGGCAGGTGATGGAGACCGTCCAGCCCGGCGATTTCGGCCTGCGGCCCGGCGACCGGGTGGCGGTGAGCATGGGCGAGCGGGTCCGCCTGTCGCCCATGGCCCCGGTCCAGGCCGCGCCCTATGGGCGGCGCGCGCCGATTTGAGAACCACAGGGCTCGCCGGGCGTTCATGGCCGTGACAGATCCCCGCCCGATGCTCGCGCCTCTCTCACCCTCCTTCCCGCACGATTCCCCCGTGCGCGTCTTCGATGCGGACGCGCCGCGACGGCTTGCGCGCGCGCTGGGCGACCTCGGCGAAGGCATGGGCCGGATCCGGCTGGCCTGGGCGCTCGCGGGGAACGACCTGCGCAACCGCTATCGGGGCTCGGTGCTCGGCCCGATCTGGCTGACGCTCTCCACGGCGGTGATGCTGGTCGCGCTCGGCTTCCTCTACTCGACCCTCTTCCGGCTCGAGATCCGGGACTACCTGCCCTGGCTCGCGGTCAGCCTGATCGTGTGGAACCTGATCGCGTCCACCGTGGGCGATGCCTGCACCTGCCTGATCCAGGCCGATGCGGTGATCCGGCAATTGCCGCTCCCCTACTCGACCCACGCGCTGCGCTGCGTGCTGCGCAACGCCATCACCGCCGCGCACAACCTGCCGCTGATCGCGCTGGTCTTCGCGATCTTCGGCGTGCTGCCGGGCCCGTCGGTCGTGCTCATCGTGCCGGGACTCCTGCTGTTCGCGGTCAATGCGCTGGCCGGCGCCCTGCTGCTCGGCATCGTCTGCGCGCGGTTCCGCGACGTCGTGCAGATCGTGAGTTCGCTCATGCAGATCGCCTTCTTCGTCACGCCGGTGATCTGGAAGCCGGAGTTGCTGGGCGAATGGGCCTGGGTGCTGCCGCTCAACCCCTTCTTCGCGCTGATGGAGACGATCCGCGCGCCGCTCATGGAAGGGGGGGGCGATGCCATCGTCTGGGCCACCGCGATCGGCTGGACCGCGCTGCATGTCGCGGTGTCCTTCGTCTTCTTCGTCCGCTTCCGCGGCCGCGTCGCCTTCTGGGTCTAGCACTGTGGCCAGAATCGAGGCGGAACGTCTCACCATCGAATTCCCGCTCTACCACCTCGGCGCGCGCTCGCTGAAGAAGCGGCTGCTGGCGGCGACGCCGCTCCGGCTGCGCACCGACAGCGCCAACCGCGTCGTCGTCTCCGCCTTGCGCGACCTCACCCTCCGCATCGGGCGCGGGGAGCGCGTCGCGCTCATCGGCCCCAACGGCGCGGGCAAGACGACGCTGCTGCGGACACTCGCCGGCATCTACGAACCCGTTGCGGGCCGCCTGGTGGTGGAGGGCGATATCGGCTCGCTCATCGACCCCGGCGCGGGCATGGATCCCGACAGCACGGGGCGCGAGAACATCATCCTGCGCGCGCTCTATCGTGGCCTCGACGAGCGGATGGCGCAGACGCTGTCCGAGGAGGTCGCGCAATTCTCGGGGCTCGGCGAGTTCCTCGACGTGCCGGTGCGATCCTACTCCGCGGGGATGTCGGTGCGGCTGTCCTTCGCCATGGCGACGGCGATGGCGCCGGAAGTGCTGCTGATGGACGAGTGGTTCTCGGCCGGCGATGCGGAGTTCATGGAGAAGGCCCAGGCACGGCTGGAACGCCTGGTGACGGACGCCGACATTCTCGTGATCGCGACCCACAACCTCGATGTGGTGCGCCGCTGGTGCGCGCGGGCGATCCGTCTGGAAGCCGGGCGCATCGTCGCGGACGGGCCGCTGGACGACGTCCTTACGGCAAGTTGATCCTAAGCGAATCATCATGAGGCTAGCGTTGTGCGGTGCGTCGGAACATCGGCGCGCGCCGATTGTTGAACATCATCATTCGCACCAGGATAGATGCCCAGCCAGAACGATACCGAGGCCGCACCGATTGCCGGTCGTGCCGCAGCCCATCACCATGAAGCGGAGCGGCGGCCAGGTGCCGTGCCGCGCGGCGGGCGCGTCAAGGCACGCTTGCCGCACGGCCTCCTCAGGGTGTTGCGGCGCGCCTGGAAGCACAGCTGGGACATGATGCCGGCGGCAGCGGGGCCTCTGCGCATCCGCATGGCGCTCGCCGTGCGGTCCCTCGTCGGAATGCCGGTGGAGCGATCCGCCACGGTCATGTCGGGCTGGTCGTACCAGACCTGGATCGTCCGCCACGACACGCTGACGCAGGACGATCGCGCCGCCATCCGCACCCATCTTGAGCATCTCGCGGTGCGACCGCTGATCTCGGTCGTCATGCCCGTCTACAACACGAACGCGACGCATCTGCGGGAAGCCATCGCCTCGGTCCGCGCGCAGCTCTATCCGCATTGGGAACTCTGCATCGCGGACGATGCGTCGACCAAGCCCCATGTGGCGGCCATCCTCGCCGCGGCCGCGCAGGCCGATCCGCGCATCCGCGTGGTCACCCGGACGCGGAATGGGCACATCTCGGCCGCGACGAACTCCGCGCTCACGATCGCGCGCGGCGAATACGTGGCGCTGATGGATCATGACGACGTCCTCGCCGAACAGGCGCTCGGCGAAGTCGCCGTCGAGATCGCGGCGCATCCAGATGCCGCCGTGATCTACTCGGACGAGGACAAGCTCGACCGGGACGGCCGGCGCTGGGGTCCGTATTTCAAGCCGGACTTCGACCCCGACCTGCTGCTCGCGCAGAACCTGATCAGCCATCTCGGCGTCTACCGGCGTGACCTGATCGAAAGCCTTGGCGGGCTGCGCGAGGGCTTCGAGGGCAGCCAGGACCACGACCTCGCCTTGCGCGCGACCGCGGCCTGCGGCGTGGCCCGCGTGCGGCACATCCCGGCCGTGCTGTATCACTGGCGCCAGGCGCAGCGCGGCGGAAGCTTCTCGCAGACCTCGCTCCGCCGCTGCGCCGAAGCCAGCCGCCGGGCGGTGGCCGAGATGCTGGTGGCGCGGGGTGCCCCGGCCACCATCCAGTGGGCCCCGCTTGCACCGCATCACATGCGGATCGTCTGGCCCGTGCCGCAGCCGGCACCGCTCGTCTCGGTGATCGTGCCGACACGGGACCGCGCAGGGCTGCTCCGCGCCTGCGCCGAGGGCGTGCTCTATCGCACCGACTACAAGAACCTCGAACTGATCATCATGGACAATGACAGCGTGGAGCCGGAGACGCTCCTGCTGTTCGAGAGCCTGCGCGCGGACCCGCGCGTGCGCGTGATCTCGGCGCCCGGCCCCTTCAACTACTCCGCCCTCAACAACCGCGCGGTGCAGGAGGCGCGCGGCGAGGTCCTTCTCCTGCTCAACAACGATGTCGAGGTGATCGACCCGGGCTGGTTGCACGAGATGGTCGGCCAGGCCATGCGTCCCGATGTCGGCGCGGTCGGCGCGAAGCTGCTCTACGCCGACGACACCGTGCAGCATGGCGGCGTGGTGCTCGGCGCCGGCGGGGTGGCGGGGCATTTCGGGCTGGGCATGGACCGCGCCGATCCGGGGCATTTCGGCGTGCTGGCCCTGGTGCGCCAGGTGTCCGCCGTGACCGCGGCCTGTCTCGCCGTGCGGCGGGAGGTCTACCGGGCGGTCGGCGGCCTGGACGAGAGGAACCTGGTCGTCGCCTTCAACGACGTGGATTTCTGCATTCGCATCGGACAGCGGGGCCTGCGCATCCTCTGGACGCCTTTCGCGGAGCTCTTCCACCTCGAATCCGTCTCCCGCGGCTTCGCTCTGCGGGGTGAGAAGGCCGCGCGCTTTGCGCGGGAGGTCGCCTACATGAAGGCACGCTGGCCGGACGCCCTGGAGGTCGATCCCTTCTACAATCCAAATCTCGATTCCGGCGCGGCGGTCGGCGGCCTCGCCGCCAAGCCGCGCCGCACACCGCCCTGGCACGCGGTCGATGAGCACGGGCGCCGGGCCGCCTGATGCTTGTCCCCCGGGGCTGGGCCGTCTAGACGCATCCGGCGCGCGGGGGCGCATTCCTCTCGGCCGGAAACATCGGATGACCATCCTCGTCACGGGCGGCATGGGCTTCATCGGCTCGGCGGTGGTGCGCCACCTGCTGGCCACCACCGACGCCACCGTCGTCAACATCGACAAGCTCACCTATGCGGCGAGCCCGGTGAGCCTCGGCCCCTGGCTCAAGGACCGCAGGCACGTGCATGTGCGGGCGGACATCTGCGATGCCGCGGCGATGCGCGCGGCCTTCGCGGAATGGCAGCCGGCGCGCGTCATGCACCTGGCCGCCGAGAGCCATGTGGACCGCTCGATCGACGGGCCGGCCGAGTTCATCCGGACCAACGTCGTCGGCACGCAGGTGCTGCTCGAGGAAGCGCGCCGGCACTGGATGGCGCTGGAGGGCGAGGCGAAGGCCGCCTTCCGCTTCCACCACGTCTCCACCGACGAGGTTTTCGGCAGCCTGGAATCGCAGGACGACAAGCCCTTCGACGAGAACACGCGCTACGATCCGCGCAGCCCATACTCGGCGTCGAAGGCCGCGTCGGACCATCTGGTGCGCGCCTGGCAGCACACCTATGGCATGCCGAATTTCGTCTCGAACACCACGAACAATTACGGGCCGTGGCAGTTCCCGGAGAAGCTGATCCCGCTGGTGACGCTGAACGCGCTCGATGGCCGGCAACTCCCCGTCTATGGCGATGGCGCCAATATCCGTGACTGGATCCATGTCGAGGACCATGCCGAGGCGCTGTGCCTCGCGCTCTTCAGGGGACGGCCGGGCGAGACCTATTGCCTGGGGCCACGGCAGGAGCGGTCGAACCTCGAGGTCGTGCGCGCGATCTGCGCGACGCTTGACCGGCTGCGCCCCGATCCCGCCGGGCCGCGCGAGCGGCTGATCACCTTCGTGCGCGACCGGCCCGGCCATGATTTCCGCTATGCCATGGACCCCTCGGGCGCGGAGCGCGCGCTGGGCTGGAAGGCGAAGTGGGATTTCGAGCGCGGGCTTGAGAACACGATCCGCTGGTATCTCGACAACGAGGCCTGGTGGCGGCCGATCCGCGACAAGCGCTATGCGGGCCAGCGCCTGGGCGGCGCAGGGTAGGAGCGACGCATGAAGGGTATTCTGTTAGCCGGCGGGTCCGGCACGCGGCTGCATCCGATGACGCTGGCCGCGTCCAAGCAGCTTCTGCCGGTCTACGACAAGCCGATGGTCTACTACCCGCTGGGGACGCTGATGCTGGCGGGCATCCGCGACATCCTGGTGATCTCGACGCCGCAGGACCTCCCGCAGTTCAAGCGCCTGCTGGGCGATGGCAGCCAGTTCGGCGTGACGCTCTCCTACGCCGAGCAGGCGAAGCCCGAGGGGATTGCGCAGGCCTTCCACATCGGCGCCGAGTGGATCGGCGGCGAGCCCTGCGCGCTCGCCCTCGGCGACAACATCATCTACGGCCACGGGCTGGTCGAGCAGTTGCAGGCGGCGGCGAAGCGCGCGCAGGACGGCGAGGCGACGGTCTTCGGCTATCGCGTCGCGGACCCCGAGCGCTACGGCGTCGCGGAATTCGATGCAGCCGGCCGCGTGCTGTCGCTGGAGGAAAAGCCGCAGCAGCCGAAGTCGGACTGGGCGGTGATCGGCCTCTATTTCTACGATGCGCGCGTCACGGAGCTCGCGCGCAACCTCGCGCCCTCCGCGCGCGGGGAGCTCGAGATCACCGATCTCAACAGGGTCTATCTCGAGCGCGGCGCGCTGCGCGCCGAACGCCTCGGCCGTGGCTGCGCCTGGCTCGACGCCGGCACGCCCAACTCGCTGCTGCAGGCGGCACTGTTCGTGCAGACGGTGCAGGAGAGGCAGGGGCTGCAGGTGGGATGCCCCGAGGAGATCGGCTTCCGCATGGGCTTCATCGCGCCGGAGGCGCTGCTGCGCCAGGCGGCCCTGCTGGGCAAGACCGCCTATGGGGCCTATCTGCGCGACCTTGCCGAAGGACGCCACGCGTGAAGGTCACGCCGCTCTTCGTCCCGGACGTGCTGCTGGTCGAACCGAAGCGATTCGCCGATGCGCGCGGCTTCTTCTCCGAGGTCTGGTCGCGCCGCGCGCTCGCGGATGCCGGTCTCGATGTCGAGTTCGTGCAGGACAACCACTCGCTGTCCACCGAGGTCGGCGTGGTGCGCGGGCTGCACTATCAGAAGCCGCCATCGGCGCAGGGCAAGCTGGTGCGCGTGGTGCGCGGCGCGATCCTCGACATCGCGGTGGACATCCGCGAGGGCTCGCCCAGCCACGGCCAGCATGTGGCGCAGGTGCTGAGTGCCGAGAACTGGCAGCAGCTCTGGGTGCCGCGCGGTTTCGCGCATGGCTTCTGCACGCTCGAGCCCGATACCGAGGTGCTCTACAAGGTGGACGCCTATTACGACCGTGCCGCCGATGCGGGCATCGCCTGGGACGATCCGGCGCTCGGCATCGATTGGCCGGTGGATCCCGATGCCGCGATCCTCTCCGACAAGGACCGCAAGGCGCCACGGCTGGCCGAGATCGCGGCCCCGTTCCCGCGCGGGAGCTGGTGAGGCGATGAAGCGCATCCTCGTCACCGGCAAGGGCGGGCAGCTCGCGACCGGGCTGGAAGCCGCGCTGCCGGCGCAGGGGTTCGAAGCGCTGCTCTTCGGCCAGCCGGAATTTGAGTTCGACCAGCCGGAGACGGTCGCCGCCGCCTTCGACGCGGCGCGCCCCGATGCCGTGGTGAATTGCGCGGCCTGGACGGCGGTGGATGCGGCCGAGGACGAGGAAGCGGCGGCCTTCCGCGCCAATGCGCTCGGCCCCGCGATCGTGGCGGCGCATTGCGCCAGGCTCGGCATCCCCCTGGTCCAGATTTCCACGGACTACGTCTTCGACGGCCGCAAGGGTTCTCCATACGTCGAGACCGATGCACCGAATCCGCTCGGCGCGTATGGACGGACGAAGCTTGCCGGCGAATGGGCGGCCCTGGCCGGGCATGCGCAGACCACGGTGCTGCGCACCGCCTGGGTGCATGCGCCGATGGGCAGGAATTTCGTTCGCACCATGCTCGCCGTCGGCGCGCAGCGGCCGGTGCTGCGCGTCGTGGCCGACCAGCGTGGCGCACCGACCGCGGCGCCGGATCTCGCCGATGCCATCGCCGGCGTGCTCGCCCGCATGCGGGAGACGGGCTGGCGCGACGCATACCGGGGCGTCTTCCACGCGACGGGCGGCGGTGAAGCCAGCTGGCATGAATTCGCCATCGCGATCTTTGCGGAGGCGCAGTCCCAAGGCGGCCCGTCGCCCGCCGTCGAGGCGATCACGACCGCCGAGTATCCGACCAGGGCCGCGCGCCCGGCCGATGGCCGGCTCGATTGCGGCAAGCTCCGGCGCGTCTTCGGCGTCGCGTTGCCGCATTGGCGCGACGGGCTCAGGCGCGTGATGCGCGGCCTGCATGGCCAGGGCTGAGACCCCGCGCGTCGCCATCCTGCTCGCGACCTATGCCGGTGAGCGTTTCCTGGCACCCCAGCTCGACAGCCTGGCCGCGCAGGAGGGCGTCGCGAACACCCTCCTCTGGCGCGACGACGGCTCGCCCGACGGCACGGCCGCCGCCGTCGAAGCCTTCGCAGCGCGGCAACCGCCCGGCCGCGTGCGGCGCGTGACGGAACCCGCGGGGCGGCTTGGCGCGGCGCGCTCCTTCCTGGCATTGCTGGCCGCCGCCCCCGACGATGCGGCCTGCTTCGCCTTCTGC
>JAYRQX010000068.1:0-6179 GCA_041910415.1 Acetobacteraceae bacterium
TCTCGACCAGCCCCGGCTGGCCCAGCATCTCCGGCATCTTGTCCGCGACCCAGCGCGCCAGCATGTCGTTGATGGCGCCCGGCGGGTAGGGCACCACGACCCGGATCGGGCGGTTCGGAAAGGCGTCCTGCGCACGCAGCGATGGCGTGGCGAGAAGGCCAAGGGCACCAGCTCCCAGCACGGCACGGCGGTTGGCGCGCATTCGCGTCTCCTCCTGGGGCGGCCCATCTGCCGGGACCGCTCGCCGGCGATGCTAGCGGGGGATTGTCGCCTCCGCCCAGCGATTATCGCTGCGGCTTGACAGGGTCGGAACCCCGTCCCGACACTCCCCGCAACGGCCGGACCGAAGCCTGGAGAGGAGACGCATGAGCGCAGCCGAAGACAGGATCGCGATGGCGGCGGTCGCCGGAGACCCTGTCGCGCGCGCCCGTTCCGTCGCGCCCCTGATCGAAGCCGCCGCGGCCAGGATCGAGGCCGACCGCGAATTGCCGCCCGAGGTGCTGGAGGCGCTCTACGACGCGCGGCTGATCCGCGCCCTGCTGCCGCGTGGGCTGAACGGCGACGAGGCGATGCCCGAGACCTTTGTTCGCATGATGGAGGTGATCGCGAAGGCCGATGCCTCCACCGCCTGGTGCGTCGGCCAGGCCTCCGTCTGCGCCATGTCGGCCGCCTATGTCGCGCCGGAGGTGGCGCGGACGATCTGGGGGCCGCGCGAGGCGTCCTTTGCCTGGGGATCCGTCGGGCCGGACCAGGTCGCCGAGGTGGCCGATGGCGGCTACCGCGTCACCGGCATATGGCCCTTCGCCAGCGGCGGCCGGCACGCGACCTGGCTCGGCGGCCATTGCAGGGTGCGCGAACGCGACGGCAGCTTCCGCCAGAACCCCGACGGCTCGCCCTATGAACGCACCATGCTGTTCCCGCGGGAGGCGATCGCCATGGCGCCTTCCTGGGAGGTGATGGGCCTGCGCGGCACCGGCAGCGACACCTACAGCGTGAAGGACCTGTTCGTGGCGGAAGCCTACACCGTCCGGCGCGACCGGGAGGAGGAGCGCCAGGCCCTCGGCCACGCCACGCTCTACAAATTCACGACGACGCACATGTATGCCTCGGGCTTCGCCGCGGTCGCGCTCGGCATCGCGCGGGGGATGCTCGACAGCTTCGTGGCACTCGCCAGCCACAAGACACCGACCTCGACCGCGCGCATGCTGCGCGACAGCCCGGTGCTGCAATCAGCCCTCGCCTGGCAGGAAGGCAAGTGGCGCGCCGCGCGCGCACAGCTGCTGACCGTACTGCGCGAGACCTGGGACCATGTCGCGGCCGGCCAAGCGATGACGATCGACCAGAAGGTCTCGATCCGCCTGGCCACGACCTTCGCCATCCACCAGGCGAAGGAGGTCGCGGACTTCGCCTATACCGAAGCCGGCGCGACCGCGATCTTCGAAAGCCAGCCCTTCGAGCGCCGCTTCCGCGACATGCACGCGGTCACGCAGCAGGTGCAGGGCCGCACGAGCCATTTCGAGACGGTGGGCCAGCACCTGATGGGGCTCGCGCCCAATCCCCGCTTCCTCTGAAGGAGTTCCCGCCATGCCGCTCAACGGGCTCAACCATTACACGATCCGCCCGGTGGACCTCGAGAAGACGCGCCGATTCTACGTGGAGGTGCTGGGCCTCGCCGAAGGCTACCGCCCGCCGCTCGGCTTCGACGGCCACTGGCTCTATGTCGGCGACAACCCGACCGTGCACCTGATCGGGCCGCGGCCGCAGCGGGAGGCCGGATGGCCGGAGCGCGTGGTGGGCCCGACGGGACTGCTCGACCACATCGCCTTCTCCTGCACCGGGCTCGCCGAGATGAAGGGGAACCTGAAGAGGCACGGCATCACCTATGAGGAACGGGTGATCCCGCGCGACAAGCAGACGCAGCTCTTCTTCACCGATCCGGATGGCGTGCAGGTGGAGTTGAACTATCCGCCGGCGGAGACCGTCGCCGCCTGACGCGGGCGCTCAGCCGGTCTTCTTCCGGAAGGTCCGGCGATGGCGTTCGGGGTAGACCTTCTGCTTCCGCCAGGCTTCGAATTCGGCGTCGGCGAAGCCCATGACCTCCTGCAGGGGCACGGGCGGATATTCGCCGCGGCTCCACTGCGCCATGCGCAGTTCGGCTTCTTCCTCGGACCAGGCGGGCCAATAGGGGAGCGGTCGTTCGACAGCCATGGCGGGGATGCCCTGAGACGATGCGCCCCCTCTAACAGCATCGCCGCCGCCGCGCCGCCCCGCACGCCTTCACAAGCGCGTGGACAGATACACCCGCTACTGCTTCTCGATGCCAGCGCGCTCGATCACGTCCCGCCACATCGGCACCTCGTGCGCCACGCGGCGACGGAGAGCGGCGGGCGCGTCGGCCGGCATGGCGAAGCCCGCCGCGCGCAGCCGCGCCTGGGTTTCGGACTCGGCCATGATGGCGCTGCCTTCGCGCGCGAGGCGGTCCACGATCGCCTGCGGCGTCTCGGCGGGCGCGAAGAAGCCCTGGAAGGTCTCGGAGACGAAGTCAGGGAAGCCTGCCTGGTCCATGGTGGGAACGTCCGGCAGGTCGAACCAGCGCTGCGTGCCCGTCAGCGCCAGCGCGCGCACCAGCCCGCCCTTGATCTGCGCATGGCTCGAGGCGAGCGCGGTGACGCCGATCTCGGTCGTCGCGCCGACCACCGCCTGCACCGCCGCCGGCGCGGAATTGTGCGCGAGCTGAATGATACCGGCGGCACGAGGCTTTGACTCGTGCCGAGGCCGCGAATGCGGCCCGCCGGCGGTCCGGCGAGCCAAGCAAACCGGAGGTTTGCACCCGGCGCATGAGGGTCAGCAAAGATGAATACCAGCGGTCGAAGCATTCGGCCGTTGGTATGAAGGTCACGCCGGTGCGGATGCGCAGGAGTTCCGATGTCAGGTGCGGCGTGGAACCGGTGCCGGGATTGGCGCAGGGCATGCCATCAGGCGTTCCGCGCGCCTTGGCCACCAGGTCCGGCACCGTGCGGATGGACGAGGCATTGGTCGCGAGGAAGGCGTTGGGGGACGCGCCGAGTTCCATGATGGGGGCGAAATCGCGCAGCGCGTCATAGCCGGGGTTGCGGAACAGGCTGGTGTTCACCACGAAGCCGCTGGACGAGACGAGCAGCGTGTAGCCGTCCGGCGCGCTGCGCGCGACCGCGACCACGCCGACATTGCCACCGGCGCCGGGCCGGTTCTCGACGAGGAAGGGCTGGCCGAGCGCGGCGGTCAGCCCATGGGCGACCGTGCGCGCCATCACATCGGTGGGTCCGCCGGGACCGAAGGGCACGATCACGCGCACCGGCCGGGCCGGCCAGGCCTGCGCCAGGGCAGGCCGCGCGAGCAGCAGCGGCGCGGCGAAGAGCGTGCGGCGCGACAATCGCGCGCGATGCGTCGTCATCCCTTGAACTCCTCCCCGTATGGGAAGGATGCGGAGGCCATGTCCCTGCGGTCAAGCGCCCCGTCTATTCGATGCGCAGGTCGGCGCGGCGGATGATGTCGGCATAGCGCGCGGCCTCGGTGCGGACGAAGGCCGCGGCATCGGCAGGTGTGCCGCCGGCCGGGTCGAAGCCGCCATCGCGGAGGCGCTGGCGGATGTCCGGCAATGCGAGCGCGCGGTTGGTCGCGGTGGCCCAGCGCTGCGTGATCGCATCGGGCAGGCCGGGGGGCCCGTACAGCATGTACCAGACATTGATGTCGAAGCCCGGCACGCCGGCTTCCGCGACCGTCGGCAGGTCCGGCATCCATTCCGACCGCTGCGCCGTGGTGACCGCAAGCCCGCGCAGCGTGCCCTGGCGAATATGCGGCAGCACGGAGGAGAGCGTGTCGAAATTCACATCCACCGCGCCGGCGATGAGGTCCGTCATCGCCTGGCCGCTGCCGCGATAGGGGACATGGACCATGCGCGTGCCGGTGGCCTGCTGGAACAGTTCCGCGGCAAGGTGCTGGCTGCTGCCGGGGCCGTTGCTGGCGTGGTTGCGGCGCCCCGGTTCGGCACGCAGCAGATCGATGAAGCCGCGCAGGTCGCGCGCCGGGGAGTTTGCCGGGACGGTCACCACCATCGGCACCGTCGCGACGAGCAGGATCGGCGTCAGGTCGCGCACGGGATCGACAGGCTGCGGGCGCATCGCGAGCGGGGCCACGACATTGCCGCTGACCGTGCCCATGCTGACCGTGTAGCCATCGGGCCGCGCGCGCGAGGTGGCCGCCGCGGCGATGGTGCCGCTGGCGCCGGTGCGGTTCTCGACCGCGACGGGCTGGCCCAGCTCTCCCGACAGCTTCGGGGACAGCAGCCGCGCCAGGATGTCGGCGCCACCGCCGGGGGAGAAGCCGACCAGCATCGTGATCGGGCGGCTCGGAAAGGCCGCGTCCTGCGCCTCAGCGACAGCGGGCAGCGCGGCGATTGCGGCGAGCAAACGGCGCGTGATCATGGCAGCGTCCCGATGCCGAGCTCGGCGGCCAGTGCATCGAGGCTGGCGCGCAGCGCCGGCGGCATGGGAATGCCCTCGGCCTCGCGGCGGAGGCGGCGATGATGCGTCTGCTCCCCCGGCATCCAGATGCGATCGACGCCCGGCATGCGTTCCGACGCACGCAGGTCACGCACCAGCGCGTCCACCCGCGCCTTGAAATCCGCCACATCGCCAAACGTCGCGATGTCGACGGCGAGGATCGCCTGGCCGGTGTTCGTCACGGTCGTGTCGTCGGCGTTGAAGTCCACGACGTCGCGCCCCATCGCCGCGCCGTTCAGTGTGCCCGCGAGCAGCCCGAGGATCAGCGCTAGCCCGTAGCCCTTGTAGCCGCCGATCGGGAGCAGAAAGCCTTCGTTCGCGCGTTTCGGATCGGTCAGCGGCGCGCCGGTGCGGTCCACCATCCAGCCCTCGGGCATCATCTCGCCGCGCTGCGCCTTGGTCTTGACCTTGCCATAGGCGGCGACGGTGGTCGCCATGTCCAGCACGATCGGCGGCTCCTCGCCGGCCGGCACGGCAACCGCGATGGGGTTGGTGGAGAGCAGCATCTCCAGGCCCCCCCAGGGCGGCAGATGATTCGCGCTGCCGACCGCCAGATACAGCCCGATCATGTCGTGCGGCAGCGCCATCGCGGCGTAGAGCTGCGCCGGCCCCGCATGGTTGCCGTTGCGCACGCCGCACCAGGCGACGCCCGCCGTCTTCGCCTTGGCGATCGCCGTCTCGGCGGCCAGCGAGACCGCGAGATGCCCGAGCCCGTTGTCGCCATCCACCAGCGCGGAGGCCGCACGTTCGTTCACCACGCGCGGAATCGCGCGCGGGTTCATGCCGCCGGCGCGAATGCGGCGGATGTATTGCGGCAGGCGGAACACGCCATGGCCGTCCGATCCGGCCAGGTCCGCCCGGGTCATCAGCGCCGCGACCTTCGTGGCATCCGCTTCCAGCACGCCCACGGCCTTGCAGGCGCGGGTGATGAACTCTCTCAACGTGTCCGCGGTGACGGTCTCTGCCATGACGTTTCCCCTCTGCGAAGAAGACTAGCGAAGGCCGAGAGTCCCGGCGAGGAGCCGCGTCATGCCGTGGATGCCGCGCGTGACCGGCACCGCCATGCCAAGCTGGTCCGCGAGTTCCACCAGCGCACCGATGATGGGCCCGAGTTCGAGCCGCCGCCCGGCTTCCAGGTCCTGCAGCATCGAGGTACGAAAGGCGCCCAGTCGCCGCGCCACGGCGATGCGCGCCGGAATGTCCTCCGTGAGCGGCAGGCCGATGCGCGCGCCGATCCCGGCCATCTCCTGCATCAGCATCACCATCAGGCCGTGCGTGCCGGGATCGTCGATCATGGTCGTCAGGTCGGCGCGGCAGAGCGCGCTGACAGGGTTCATGCTCATATTGCCCCAGAGCTTCGACCAGACTTCCGTTCGTATATCCGGCACCACGCGCCCCGGCACGCCGCCCGCCTGGAACAGCGCCGCAAGCCGCGCTGGCGTATCGCCAGCACGTCCGGAGGGATCGCCGAGCAGCAGGCGGTCGGCCTTGATCAGCCGGATGCGGCCCGGTGCCTCCACCTTCGTGCCGACATGCGCAACGCAGCCGATCACGCGGCGCGCGGGGAATGCCTTGGCCAGCGCGCCGCCGGGGTCCACGCTGTCCAGCGTCGCGCCGCCCGCAGCGCCAGGAAGCCCA
>JAYRQX010000069.1:0-5348 GCA_041910415.1 Acetobacteraceae bacterium
ATGTCCGGGCGGACGAGGACCATGGAGATCCAGGCGACGTCGGGACCGTAGTGGATGCAGCCCGCGGTGGCGGGCAGCGCGTCCCCCTCGCCATCCAGCACCCGTACGGCGCCGTGACGAAGAAAATGCGCCCAGTCATCCGGCGTCTGGTTCCAGCCGATCAGCGCGGACAGCGCGGCGGCGCGGGGCAGATCGGCTTCGGTCAGGGCGCGCGGGGCTTCGGGCATGGGCCGCAGCGTCCCCGCGCCGTGCGCCGCCCGTCAAGTTCCGCCAGCGCGGCCGAACCGGACGTCCGGCAGGGAGGCGGGCGAGACGGGGCGGCACAGCTCCGCTCGGCGGCATCGCCGGGGATGACGGGGTGAATGCGCGGGCGCTTGACGGGGTGCAGGGGGCCGCGTCCGATGCCGGGCATGGGGACAAGGATCCTGCTTCTCGGCTGCGGCGCCTTCGGGCGCGTGCACCTGGCTGCGCTGGACGCGCTGGGGCCGCGCGTGGCGGTGCAGGTCTTCGACCCCGACCCGCGGGCCGCGGCGGCAACCGGGCGGCCCGTGGCGCGGTCGCTGGAAGACGGGCTTGCGGCCTGTGATGCGGCGATCGTGGTGACGCCGGTGCAAACCCATGTCGCACTCGCGGAAGCCGTGCTGCGCGCGGGGCGCGACCTGTTCCTGGAAAAGCCGGCGACCGAAACCGCGGCCGAGGCGCGGCACCTGGCGACGGTGGCGGCGGAGACCGGGCGCATCGCCCAGGTCGGGCTGTATTTTCGCTTCCACCCCAAGGCGCTGGCGGTGAAGAGGCTGCTGGCGCAGGGGGCGTTCGGCAGGCTGCACTACCTGGCCGCGCGCTTTTCCGGGCTGAAGCGGGCGCGGGCCGATTCCGGCGCATTGCTCAACGATGCGGTGCACTTCGCCGACCTGCTGCCCTGGCTCGCCAATGAGCCGGTCGCGAGCGTCTTCGCGCAGACGGCCGATCCGCTGGGGCGGGGGCGCGAAGACTTCGCGTTGATCCAGCTCCGCTTCGCGAGCGGTGCCATCGGGCTGATCGAAGCCGGCTGCGTGCTGCCCGGCCGCTGGCCCGACACCGTGGTGCCGGGTGCGGAGACGCGAAAGGAAATCATCGTCGCCGGGCGCGATGCGCTGGCCGAGGTGGACTTCGCCGCCGAGACCATGGCGCTGCGCCGCGGCCGGCATGAACCGGCGCCCCATGGCGCCTGGATGCCCGCGCATGGCCCGCGGCAGGAGATGGGCGTAATGGCCGCCGATCCCGTGCGCGTCGTCGCGAACGAGCTGACGCACTTCCTCGCCTGCGTCGAAGCGCGCCGGCAGCCGCAGGCCGACCTTCTTTCGGGCGCCGTCGCGCCCGCCCGCATCCTGGACGCGGCGCGCCGGTCGGCGCAGGAAGGCCGTGTCGTGCCCCTGAAAGAACTCGCCTGATGCGCATCAGCCTCTGCAACGAGGTCATCCGCGACCTCCCCTTCGCCGCGCAATGCGAGCTGACGGCGCGGCTCGGCTATGACGGGCTGGAAGTGGCGCCCTTCACGCTGGATGCCGAGGCGCCGCATTTGATCAGCGCCGCGCGCCGCGCGGAATTCCGGCGCGCGGCTGATGATGCGGGGCTGCCGATCACCTCCCTGCACTGGCTGCTGGTGGCGCCGCCCGGCATCTCCATCACGTCAGGCGATTCCCTTGTTCGCTCGCGCACGCTGGATGTGGTGGAGCGGCTGATCGGGCTCGCCGCCGATCTGGGTGCGACGCTGCTGGTGCATGGATCGCCGCAGCAGCGGCGCGTGGAGGCGCCGGGCGATGCGGAACGCGCGGAGGAGACGATGGCCAAGGCCGGCGAATGGGCCGCGGCGGCAGGCCTCGTCTATTGCCTGGAACCGCTCGATTCCAAGCAGACCAATTGGTGCACGAATGTCGCCGAGGCGGCGGCGATCGTGAACCGCATCGGCAACCCCGCGCTGCGGACGATGATCGACCACTGCGCCGCCGGGAATGGCGAGGAGGAGAGCGTGCCGGCGCTGATCGAACGCTGGATGCCCTCCGGCACCATCGCCCATATCCACCTGAACGACCGCAACCGCCGCGCCCCCGGACAGGGGCATGACCGCTTCTGGCCGGTCTTCGCGGCGCTGCAGCGCACCGGCTATACCGGCATCTGCGCGGTCGAGCCCTTCGAGTACATCCCGGATGGCCCGACTTCCGCCGCGCGCGCCATCGGCCATCTCCGCGGCTGCCTGGAGGGCCGGGCATGACCGCGCCGCGCTTCCGCATCCTCGAGGTCGCGCGCTTCGAGTGGCCCTTCCGCCTGCGCATGCCCTTCCGCTTCGGCGTCATCACCGTGACGCATGGCCGCCAGGCGGTGATCCGCGCACGCATCCGCACGGAGGACGGGCGCGAGGGCTGGGGCGTGGCGGCCGAGACGCTGGCGGCCAAGTGGTTCGACAAGGACCCGCGCTGGACCGACGCGCAGAACGAGGACCAGTTGCGCCGCGCGCTGGAAATTTCCGTGCGTGCATCGCTGGCCGCGGGCCTCGACACGGCATTCGGGCATTTCGCCAACCAGTATGACGGGCAGGTCGCGGCTGGTGCGGCGGAGGCGCTGAACCCCCTCGTCGCCAGCTACGGGCGCGCGCTGCTGGACCGTGCCGCGCTGGATGCGCTGCTGAAGATTTTTGATCGCTCCTTCGCGGACGGGCTGCGCGCGAATCTCGGCGGCATGGCGCCGCATGCCGTCATCCCCGACCTCGCGGGCTTCGATTTCGGCGCGATGCTGTCCGGCCTGACACCGATGGCGCGCATGCATGCGCGGCACACGGTCGGGCTGGTCGATCCCATCACCGCGGCGGACCAGACCGAGCGCGTGCAGGACGGGCTGCCGGAGACGCTGGACGAGGTCGCCGGCACCTATCGGCACCACTACTGGAAGCTGAAGGTCGGCGGCAACATCGCGGCAGATGTGGAGCGGCTGTCGCGAATCGCGGGCGTGCTGGATGCGCTGCCCGGCGGCTACCGCGCCTCGCTCGACGGAAACGAGCAGTATGAGAACGCGGACGGCGT
Source organism: Acetobacteraceae bacterium (assembly GCA_041910415.1). Taxonomy (GTDB): domain Bacteria; phylum Pseudomonadota; class Alphaproteobacteria; order Acetobacterales; family Acetobacteraceae; genus JAYRQX01. Next base: position 3,057 of record JAYRQX010000069.1, read on the forward strand.
CCTCGCTTTGTGGCGCGCGATGGAAGCGGAACCGAGGCTGGACAGGCTGCGCGCATCCATCCTGTTCATCGAACAGCCGGTGAAGCGCGCCAAGGCGCTGGCATCGAGCATGGCTCCGCTTGCTGCCGCGCGGCCGGTGATCGTGGATGAGAGCGACGGGCCGCTGGATTCCTTCGTTCAGGCCAAGGCGCTTGGCTACACCGGGATTTCGTCCAAGGCCTGCAAGGGTGTCTGGCGATCGCTCATCAACCTGGCGCGCTGCCGCGCGTGGAACGCGGAGGCGAGCGAACAGAAATACTTCATGAGCGCGGAGGACCTGACGACGCTGGCCGGCATCTGCGTGCAGCAGGATCTCGCACTGGTCTCGGCCATGGGGCTCACGCATGTGGAGCGCAACGGGCACCACTTCGTCGATGGCTTCGCGGGGCGCCCCAAGGCGGAAGCGGTGCGGTTCATGGAGGAATACCCGGACCTCTACGCCGACACGCCGCGCGGACCGCGGCTCGCGATCCGGGACGGGATGCTGGACCTTGGGTCGGTGAACGCGGCGAAGGGGCTGGGGGCTGCGATCGAACCCGATACGCGTGCGATGGAGGCGATGCCGAAGGCGGCGTGGCCGGTGGGGTGAATGGCCCCCACCCCGGCCCTCCCCCGGTCGCTCCGCTCACAGGGGAGGGAGGCTCCCTCCCCTGCGCAGCGGGGGAGGGCAAGGCAAACTACCTCAACAACACCGGCAGAAGCGCATCCAACCGCACGCGACCCTCATCCGTCGCGCACAGCCGCCCGTCCGGCGACCAGCGCAGGTAGCCCTCCTCCAGGCAGGCCGCGAGCATCGCCGGGTCCACCGCCTGCGCGAAGGCCATGCCCGACCGCGCCGCGATCCGCGCGGGATCGACACCTTCCGCCAGCCGCAGCCCCATCAGCAGTGCTTCGCGCGCACGCTCCTGCGGCGACAGCCTCTCTTCCTCGGTGATTGCGTGGCCGTCGCGCTCCACCCGCGCCAGCCATTCCTCCGGGCCCCGGTGCCGCCGCGCCGCGAGCATTTCTCCACGCCGCAACAGCCGCTGATGCGCGCCGGCGCCGATGCCGATGTAGTCCCCGTAGCGCCAGTATTGCAGGTTGTGCCGGCTCTCCGCGCCAGGCTGCGCGTAGTTGCTGATCTCGTAGGGCAGCAGCCAGAAGCGCGCCGCTTCCTCGGCCGTCGCGAAGTAGAGCCGCGCCGCTTCGTCGCCCTCGGGCAGCTTGAACGCGCCGCGCGCAAAGAGCGTCGCGAACTGCGTTCCGGGCTCGATGGTGAGCTGGTACAGCGAGAGATGGTCCGCCGCCAGCGCCAGCGCGCGACGCAGCTCCGCGCGCCAGGTCGCCTCGTCCTGTCCCGGCCGCGCATAGATCAGGTCGAAGGACAGGCGCGGAAACATCGCGCGCGCCGATTCCAGCGCCGTGATCGCCTGCGCGACATCATGCTTGCGGCCGAGGAAATCCAGCGATGCGGCATCCAGCGCCTGCACGCCCAGGCTCGCGCGGTTCACGCCCGCGTCGCGGAATGCCCGGAGCTTCGCGGCTTCCACGCTGGTCGGGTTCGCTTCGAGCGTGATCTCGATGTCGTTTGCGATATCGAACAGCGCCCGCGCATCCGCGATCAGCGCCGCGACCATCTCCGGCTCCATCAATGACGGCGTGCCGCCGCCGAAAAAAATCGAGACGAGCCGCCGCCGCCCGGCCCGCGCCGCCTCGAAGGCCAGTTCCTGTCGCAGCGCGCGTGCGAAACGCGTCTGGTCCACCCGGTCCCGGACATGCGAATTGAAGTCGCAATAGGGACACTTGGCGACGCAGAACGGCCAGTGGATGTAGAGGGCGAGGGGCTCGGACACGCGTTGCATATGGCGCGCGGCCGGCCTTCTGTCGAAGGGGGATCGTCATGCCTGGGATCACGGCGCTGTACACGGGGTTGCTGATCGCCCTGTTTCTCATCCTGACCGTGCGGGTCTTCCGCGCCCGCATGCGCGCGGGCGTCATGGTCGGGCATGGCAACGACCGCGCCCTGGAACGGGCGCAGCGGGTGCATGGCAATTTCTGCGAATACGTGCCGCCCTTCCTCATCGCCCTGGGTCTGTCCGAAGCCTGCGGCGCGGCACCACCGGTCCTGCACGCGCTCGGCATCACCATGCTCGCGGGCCGCGTGCTGCACGCGTCAGGCATGTCGCGGGAGCCCGACATCCTGCCGCTCCGCGCCGGCGGCATGATGCTGACGCTGGGCGCGCTGGTCTTGCTGCTGCGCCCGGGCCTGCGCCG